>CAJXJG010000069.1 GCA_913054425.1 uncultured Fidelibacterota bacterium | reverse complement strand
AATCGCGGCTTTTCTGGCATCTTCCTTTAAGTCCTCTTTATCAATATTAGCGAGAACTCCAAGCTGGGGCATCATGAAAATAGAGTCTACAGCAAGCTGGGTGATACCTTCCGGTAGAAATGCGTCAATAAGCATTCGGGCGGACTGTTCCCGGCGCGGAGCGTGGGACATGACCCCACCGGAGCCAACCAACAGATCCAGCTCAATCATGTTTACCAGCGATAGTCCTGACTCCGATTGTTCAAAAGCGTCAGAGATCGTTCTCTCCTTCTGTATTCCTTTCAGGTTCACCGCAAAGGATTTGTGCTGGATGAACGACAATCGCAACGCTTCCCTTGCAATTGCCTGTTCCATCATCAATTCTTCCATGGATTGGGGCACAGTGGTCGGGCGGATCATTTTGTTCCCAATCCGGTTATTCAGATCTATTTCATCAATATCAAACTGAACCCAGCGCAGCACGTTTTCCATACCCGCTTCCGCCAGCACGTTGCAAACGGAATAACTCATTCCAAGATTGGCGCTTACCGTTCGGTTAAACTGCTCCTGGAACACTGAAAATATATCCGTTGTAGCGCCACCGATATCCACACCAACCACGGTTATATTTTCCTGTGTTGCTATCATTTCTATCAGTGAGCCAACTGCACCGGGAGTAGGCATAATGGGCGCATCAGTCCATGACATTAATTTTTTATAACCGGGAGCCTGCTGCATCACATGTTCCATGAACAAATCGTGTATTTTATCCCGTGACGGTGTAAGATTTTCACGCTCAAGAACCGGACGAATATTTTTAACAATGGTCAGGTCTGTCATTTCACCGAGAGTTTTCTTGATTTCACCCTGGGCTTTATTGTTTCCGGCATAAATAACCGGCAATTTATAGTCCTTCCCCAGGCGGGGCTTTGGATTAGCAGCACGCAATATTTCAGCCAGTTCCACCACATGTTTCGTCGTACCGCCATCAATCCCTCCTGAGAGCAAAATCATATCCGGGCGAAGCTGACGAATCCGCTGGATTTTCTGGTGCGGCATCCGGCCATCATTGGAAGCCAGTACATCCATAACGATGGAACCGGCGCCCAAAGCAGCCCTTTCAGCACTTTCACCTGTCATGGATTTAACTACCCCGGCAACCATCATTTGAAGTCCTCCACCGGCTGAACTTGTAGAAACATAAATATCCACCCCTTCATCACCATTCTGCGGTGTGAGAATATTCTCTCCATCCAATAACTTTCTTCCGGAGAGTTCTTCGACTTCACCAACTGCATTCAAGACACCTTTGGTGACATCTTCAAATGGCGCTTCAACGGTAGTCGGAGCTTCCCCCCTGACTTGCAAACGATATTCTCCATCCACCAGCTCAATCAGGATGGCTTTCGTAGTTGTACTGCCACAGTCAGTGGCTAAAATTGACCTGAGTTCCATAATAAATAGCCTGAATATTAATGCAGAAGTTTAAGATAAATAAACAAAAAAGGGCTGGCCAATATAAGTGAATCAAACCGATCCAAGACTCCCCCATGGCCCATTAAAAATTGACCTGTATCTTTTACATTCATATCCCGCTTAAACATTGATTCGATAAAATCACCAATCTGACCAACTACACCCGCAATAAATGAAAAAACAACCACATCATTCCAATCAAATTGAGATCCCAATAAATTAAAAGAATGCATAATTACAAATACAACACCTGCTCCAACCAATCCAGCAACACACCCAACAATTGATTTATTAGGACTTATCCGTTTGAATATTTTTTTTCTTCCCCACTTTTTTCCAATCAGATAAGCTGCTGAATCACACATCCAAATAGAAATAAACAGCCCAAATGTCAGATGCGAATAATGAACAGTATCCATTTGACGTAAAGAGATTAATGTGCCCAATAGAATGGGTATATAGAAAATTCCAAGAAAAGTAATGGCAATATTCCTTGTCGGATTCGGTTTATCACGAAAGAGTTCAATCACCATTCCTACCAGGAAAAAACCAACAATAGCACCAACCATATAATTATCAGCTAGAGCTCCAGGATTGTAATACATCATACCAATCCCCAGAGTAACGATCCAACCTAACCAGAGTAGGGGAGCTGAGCCTTGAGTTGAATTGATTTGATAAAATTCACGAATTGCAAGTAACATAACCACCGTTGTGAACATAGTGAACCAAAGTCCACCAAGCCAAATCATAAGGAGAATTCCTGGAATTCCCAGAGTGTTTACCAGCATTCTTGAAGATAAGGTATCAGACATGATTAGAAAAAAAATAATGCGGTGAAGTTATGGAAATCTAAAGGATTAAAAAAATGCAGTTTCACTAAACTCAAATATGAGCATTTATTAATTCAAAAACTGAAAACAGCCAGGTATCATTTTTACTTCGATTGGAGTATTTCCTGTTATCTCACCATCAATATTCAATGGTTCGTTCTCATCAGGAATTAAAGAAAAACGACTCACCTGATAGTATTCAACAATTTCCGAATCAATATGAGTGCCATCAAATATTTTCGGTAATAAATTCAATAATTTCATTTTCCCCTTCTCACGAACGATAATCAGATCAATTAATCCATCATCCAATTTTGCTTTTGGCGCAGCATACATACCTTTGCCCGTATGCTTTGTATTCAAAGCCATGATAAAGGTAAAATCACTTTTTTCTTCAGTTCCATCCATGATCAATGTAGCTGATCGTTGCTTCAGTCTGAAAATTTCCAGCATCGCTATTATTGTATAGCGACTTTCTCCCAACCACCGGTAATTCTCTGCTGTTATTCCAATATCGGTTACCAATCCCCAGCCAATGATATTTATCGAATAAATCAATTCTTTCCCCGATTTTACCTCAGCCACATCTACAGGAATTGTATTGCCGGAAACAATACGTTTTGCTGCTTCAACGGGATCCAGACATTCAACCGTATGCATGAAGGAATTCCCCGACCCACCCGGAATTAAACCAATCGGAACCTGCTTTTTATCTTTTCGGGTTAAAAGTCCGTTTACAACTTCATGAAAGGTGCCATCGCCACCAATCGCACAGAACCCATCAACTTCTTCGAAATCCATAGTGTTGATCATTTCTTGTGCATGCCCGGGATATTCCGTTTCAAGTACTTTTAATTCAACACCATTATCATGAAATACAGGTTTTACTAATTCAAGGATCCCCCTGCCTTTTTCCATTCCGCCATGTGGGTTGACAGCTAAATATATATTTTTTAGAGCCATGATCCTTACTCTTTATGCTGCATATATTTATCGTCCCCCAACTCAATCACTTCAACCTGAACTCTGGTAGTTCCGTTGCCGATAAATCCTAATTTCAAAGCAGCTCCATAGGAACAGTCCAGCATTCGCCCCTTCACAAAAGGACCACGATCATTAATGCGAAGAATCAATGATTTTTTATTCTCCATGTTGGTCACCCTGACTATTGTATTTAAGGGAAGTGTTTTATGCGCTGCAGTGAGTCCATACATATCAAATACTTCCCCGTTTGCGGTCAACCTACCATGAAAGTCCTCACCATAGTAAGAGCTTATTCCTTTCAGTATCTTCTTGGTTTTAGCGCCAGGATTTACCTTTTTGATTGGTTTTGAACGGTACCTGCTTCCCGTAGTAGTATACCGGGGTGAATTAGAGCAATCAAAAACAAGTATTGCTCCCATTAAGGAAATGATAATCGGTAAAATATATTTAGCCATTAACCAGAGTTTAGATTTTTACTTTCCCAACCAGCGAAGAAATTTTTTCAATGGATAAATCTTTGCAATATGTCTTTAGGTCATCAATCATTTTTTCGCCGGAAGACGGATCCTGATAATTCACAGTTCCCAATTGGACAGCGGTTGCTCCAGCCAAGAAATATTCTATCACGTCCAATGAATTAGTTATTCCACCTATTCCAATAATAGGTATAGTTACAGAATGAAATATTTTTTGTACTGCAGCTAAACCGATTGGTTTGGTTGCAGGACCTGACAATCCACCAAAAACAGTATAAATATTACTCTTCCAGGTCATTGGATTAATGCTCATCCCAACAACCGTATTAATGGCAGAAACGGCGTCAGCGCCGGATTCTTCCGCTGCTACGGCAATTGCAGCGATATCCGTTACGTTTGGACTCAATTTCACAATTAAGAGTCGTTCAGTCAATGACCTCAGTGTTTTGGTTAATTCAGCGGTGAGTGAACTATCCACCCCAAATTCCATTCCTCCCTTTTTAACATTCGGGCAGGAGATATTTATTTCATATCCAGCAATATCAGAAGAGATTGATTCTACTTTCTGTATAATTTCACAATATTCATCTAAAGTCGATCCTGCAATATTCATTATAATTTTTGTATCGATGGTACTGTAAAACGGAACCATTTCTCTCATGTAATGATCCACACCGACATTTGCTAATCCAATCGAGTTGATCATACCGGAAGGTGTTTCCACGATTCTAGGGGGTGGATTTCCTTCCCGGGGATGTAATGTGATAGACTTTGTAACAATACCACCCAATTTTGAGACATCAACAAAATCAGGTACATCATTTCCATAACCAAATGTACCGGAAGCAGTAAATAGTGGATTTTTAAACTCTATATTTCCAATTTGAATACGAAAATCAGTCAAAACAAACCTCATCAGCTGAATAAACTGGCCCATCCATACACACCAGGGAATAGCGCTCATGATAACTGTGCGTCTTCGCTTTAATATTTCGTTTTTTTATAACACACCCCTGACAAAGCCCGGTACCACACCCCATATAACTTTCTACCGATAATTGAGTTGGAATCTTATTCTGAATGACAAAATCCTGCACCGCTTTAAGCATGGGCAGTGGACCGCAGGCATAAACCATCGGATTGTCAACATCAGAAAACACATTTTTCAACGTTGGAATCACCGTCCCTGAAATTCCAAGTGTCCCATCATCCGTTGTGAGGTAAATCCCGTTTGAAGGGTCATGAGCCATGAAATGCTCCCGTCCGGTTCTTGCTCCAAGGATTAAATTTGAATGAATTTTGTATTTCTGACACTCCTTAAAAAGGTTTAAAATTGGAGCTAACCCAACACCGCCACCAACTAAAATCGGAACGTATTTTTCATTCCACCCCGAAAATACATTCCCAAGCGGACCCAGAAGATCAAGAACTTCGCCAATTTTACGTTCCGATAATAATTTTGTACCCCGTCCAAAAATCTTGAAAATGACTGTGATACGGTTCCCTTCCACATTAGCGATGCTCATGGGCCGGCGAACAGTAAAACTCCATTTGTTTTCTAAGAGAATCTCCAGAAACTGTCCCGGGCCAGTATAATTAGACGCAATTCCCGGAGCTGAGAATTTCATTTCCCAGATTCCTCCCGCAATTTCCTCATTTCGAATAATTTTACATTGTTCAATAATCATGGCACTATAACAGATGTATCAATTGGTAAAGTAAGTGAATCCTGCTTCACAAATTTTAGTGCTGTATCCCTGCGGGAAATGGACCTGTAAATATCCAGTGAAATTGAATCTAAAGAAAATTGTTTGGGTACATAAGATTGTTTTTCTATCTTTATTTCTTCATCGGAATCTTCCCCGAGCAAGTATTTCAGAGTGGAATAACGAGACTTTGAAGCAGATGCCTGTTCACTTTCCGGATGGAGGTGTTGAATCATTTCATAGTATTTCAATGCGCTGTCCGCATTGTGAATATAATAATCATAGCGATGCGCCAGAAAATACACCGCCCTGGCTGCCAATGCGCTGGTGGAATCTGCAGCTATAATGGATTTATACTCATGCAAAGATGCTTCTTGATCCTGATCCCATAATTGTTCCGCATCCCGGAGAAAATTATCCTGCGCTCCTTCTTCAAGACCTTTTCTCTTTCTTATTACCAGAGAAAATTCCGATTCCGGAAACTGTTCCAGAAGTATATCCTCCAAATTTTCACCTTTAGTGGTATCACCACGTTCAAAAAAAAGAAAACGTAGGGTAAAAAGTGATTTAAGGTATAGGTCTGTATCGGGGTAATTTTCAATTATATTCTGCAAATGTACAATAGCTGAATCAGAACGATCGAAATGGAATGCGTCCAGTTCACCCAGGGAATATAATTTTTCCGCAATCTGGTTTTGCTTTAATAAGAGACTTTGGGAATTTGCCTCATTTGAATCTACATTGGTGGAATCAAATTCTCCAGCTTCATCACTCAACCCTATCTTTGCCAGGTTGTGCTTTGAGAATGATCTTAAAGAATCAACTTTCGTGGTTTTTTCTATTCCAGATTCGTCTAAGAGAGGTGGAACAACTGTTTTTTCTCCAGTGAGTTCACTTAATTCATTCCGTGCGCTCTGATAAGCATTAATCTCTTTTATCCTTCGTTTTGAAATCTTGATAAATTCTGATTTTCTGCTTTCGGTTGATACCTGTTCAAAATGGGTAAGAGCTTCCTCAAACTCCCGGTTGTTTAATGTATTTTCTCCCAAAAGATAAAATGCTTCAGCTGAAACCTCAGTTTTCTTGTAATCGTTTGTTATTGTTTCAAGGCGGGTTTTCGCCATACCCTCTTCGCCTTGGTCCAGGAATATTTTTACCAGTTCCAGTTCCAAATCCCCATGGACAGTTTCAAAATCTCCATCAGCCAATAAATCCTTTATTTTTTTTGAAGCTTGCTTAAAATCCTCTTTTAGCCTATATACCCTGACAATCTGCAGATTCGCTTCCTCTTTTCGTTTTTTGACCATAGTATATTTTATCACATTTCTATAAGCGAAAAGGGCACGGTCATATTCCTGCTGATCAAAAGCCAGAGTAGATAACCGGTAATAAATCTGGTCTTTCTCTGACCTGTCTTTGGTCAGGTCAGCGGCTTTCTTCAGAGAAGCAAGAGCCTGATCTGTTTTCTCAATCTCAAGATAAATTTCTGCAACGGATAAATGAATTTTCGCCAGGAATTGATTATCATTAATTTGATCATACAAGGTATGCAAGTCGTCCAAAGCAGGCTGCAGCTTTCCGGACTTCCATTTTGTAAGCGCCAGCCAGTATTGGGATTCCTGCTGATATTCTGCTGCTCCCTCCTGTTCCAGTTGTCTGAACATATTTTCCGCCTGGGTGTATTCCCCAAGATGATAACGGGATTTTCCAATAAGGAGCATTGCAGGAAGAACGTACTTACTTTGAGGATATTTGTTCAGGGTAAGAATGGATTTGTCAATGACGCTTTTATAGGCGTTTTTCGCCGAAGAAGGAAGTGAGCCACCTATATTTTCAAGCCGGGCTTTCTCCCCTTCTTCAAAATATCTTCGGGCATTATAAAATGTATTAAAATAGGCACAGCCGGAGCAGAATATAATTATACCCGTGAAAAAGAAAACCAAGTAGTACTTAATCTGTTTTATCTTTAGACTGTATTTAATTTTTTCATCCATTGAATCAGCGCCAGTTCATTTTCATCTTGTTATCTTTTTGGGAATAATCACTTTTTCCTATTGTAGGGAAGTAGAAAAATAGTATTAAATTTATTTCATGGACGAATCAAAAGAAACGGGTCAAAGTTATCCAAATTACACGTGGCCTGAAGGGGATGCACAGCGAAACTGTCCAAAATGCGGTATTCCACTCCAGTTAAACGAGAAGCGTCCTCAATATTACGGAAAACCATGGTGGTGCGGTCCGTGCAAATGGCAGTTCTCAGAGGAAGACTTTTCCTGAAATTCCTGTAAAATCAGGTCTCAAAATATTTGCCATGATCAGCTATTAAACTATCCATAACCCACCTGACTACCACAGCGTCATCCAAATAACCAACCCAGGGTAACTTGTCAGGAATTTCATCTTCAATTTCATAAAAATATTGAAACGAAAATAATATTCGGCGTTGAGCAAAGTCATTCAGGTCTTTCCTGGTTGTAATCAAATTATAAAGAGCGGAAATATCATTTATAAGCTCAACTTGAAAGGATTTTAAATCGGGAAGACTTCTGAGAAGTTCCAGTTTCCATGGAATATTATTTATAAGTGTTTCCTTCGAAGAAAGGTCAATATTTCTAATCCATTTTTCGTACCGTTTCTTATCCTCAACCGTTAATTGAAAGTTTTTTTCTCTATTTTCCATAGTTTGAATTTAGGAAAAAAAAGAGAAAAAACACTCAAAGGAAATTTATCTAATCAATCACAAAAATTAGATTTCTCTACATTAAATTAATTGGGGAATTTTTTCAGTAATACCTCTCACTATAACTGTCATGCTTGTGAAAGCATCCTGCCACTGAAAGGTCTTGGGAGAAAAATCTCAAATGTCAGTTGATTATCGTATGCTTGAGATTCTTCTCCGCCTTCTGACGGATCAGAATGACAGCGTTTATTTTAGCAGTATTGTAAGACAATCATCCCTGATTGTCTATGTCAAGCAAGATGCTTGACTTACTTCAAAAGCACCATTCATCTTCA
>CAJXJG010000068.1 GCA_913054425.1 uncultured Fidelibacterota bacterium | reverse complement strand
AATAATCCTGACCATGATGTTGGATCTAACATTCTTCCTCCTTATAGTGTTTGTATTGAGTCTTTAATCTCTTGCATGAATTGTGATGTTTCTATTTTTCCGGCAGAAAGTTTCTCAATCAGTTCTGTAGATGCTGATGCGGAAATAATCAAATTATCGCGAGTCACAGGAACATTTACAATGATGGTTACATGAGCAGGAATCAAGGTTTGTTTAAGCTTACCTGCCTCTTTCAAATACCGCTGATGTTCCATTGCTTTACCTATCGAAGCGAATCCAATGAGAATAACCCTTTCAAAGTTATTCCGCTTACTGTTCAGGGTTAGGGTGAATTCCTCATCTGTAAGACGCATATCTTCCTGTTTAACCTCCAAACGGTAGAAAGAACAGGTATTTCTTATCTTACTATAAAAGGCATAATTCCCAAACAATAATTGGATTCCAAAAACCAGCATAATAGACAACCTGAGCATTTTCAAAGTGTTGTACTCCTTTTGATAAGGTATTGTTAAAATCAGAAACAACGACCCGATTTTATAACTTTATATATGGGAACATCCGAAGTAAAATAAGGAATTTCAATCAATCTTTCCAAATCCCATATTACCAGATCAGCATTTTTTCCAACTTCTACACTTCCGGCTTTATCATGAATATTAAGGGTGATTGCTGATTGCCATGTTGCCGCCCGAAATGCTTCCTCTACACTCAATTTGAGATAGGAACAAGCAAGTGAAATCATTAATGGCATTGACTGTAAATGACTACTGCCGGGATTGAAATCCGTGGCTAAAGCCAAGCATACACCAGCATCTGCCAATTTCCGGGCAGGAGCATATGAATTAGATCCCAAAAAAAATGTCGTTCCGGGCAAAAGTGTTGCGGTAACACCCATATCCGAAAGAGCACGAATACCAGCATCACTCACCGACATGAGGTGATCTGCTGTGACTGCTCCCATTTCTCCTGCTAATTCTGCCGCACCAGAGTTTTCAAACTCATCAGCATGGAGACGGGGAATCAGGCCATAGGTTTTACCTGTTTCCAGAATACGCCGTGATTGTTCTACCGAAAAATAACCCTGTTCACAGAATACGTCACAATATTGAGCAATGCCCTGCTCTCCAATCGCAGGAATCATCTCATCACACAATAAATCCATATACCCATCCAGGTCATCAGAAAATTCAGGTGGAAAGGCATGAGCACCAAGAAAAGTCGGGACGATATCTATTGGATGATCACGATGTACCCGATCTAGAACTCTTAATGATTTCAATTCCGATTCTGTATCCAGACCATAACCACTCTTAGCCTCAATGGTAGTCGTACCAAGATTTAAAAACCTTGTCATTCGTTTTTTTACCCGCTCCACCAGTTCATCCTCAGATGCGTTTCGAACACCTTTTATGCTTGTAAGTATTCCGCCTCCATTTTCCGCTATCTCCTGATAAGACGCACCGGCTAGACGCATGGCGTATTCTTCCTCCCGTCCCTTGTAAAAAACCGGATGGGTGTGAGGATCGACAAATCCCGGGGTAACCAGTCGTCCGGAACAGTCAACAATTTCATCTGCATTGCCTACCGTTGGGCCAATCGCTCGAATTGTTTCCTCTTCAATCAAAATTTCTATATTCGACATAGTTTGTATAGTGTCAGATACCGATTGATAGGACACTAATTGTGATATATTGGTGAGTTTTAACATCATTTCATCAAGGGAATATCTACATCCCATCTTTTTGCATTCTTGATCGCATCCTCATAGCCAGCATCTGCATGCCTTAGGATCCCCATCCCTGGATCATTTGTAAGTACTCTTTCAAGACATTTTTCCATTTCCGGTGTCCCGTCTGCCACAATAACCTGACCAGCATGAATTGCCATACCCATGCCAACACCACCACCATGATGGATAGACACCCAGGTTGCTCCGCTGGCAGTGTTAACCAAAGCATTTAAGAGTGGCCAATCTGCAACTGCATCCGATCCATCTTTCATCGCTTCTGTCTCACGATATGGAGATGCTACCGATCCTGCATCAAGATGATCCCGGCCAATAACAATTGGGGCTTTTAATTCCCCGGAAGCAACCATTTTATTAAACGCAATACCAAGCTTGGCACGATCTCCATATCCTAACCAGCATATCCTCGCCGGCAATCCTTGAAATTGTACTTTGTCCTGAGCCAGCTTTATCCACCGAACCAATGGTTTATTTTCTGAAAAGAGCTCTATCACTTTCTTATCAGTTTTGAAAATATCTTCGGGGTCACCGGAAAGAGCTACCCAACGAAATGGTCCTTTTCCTTCACAAAATAGCGGCCGTACATAAGCTGGAACAAAGCCTGGATAATCAAATGCGTTTTCAACACCAGCTTTTTTCGCTTGTCCTCGTAGATTATTCCCATAATCAAAAGCAATTGAACCCATTTTTTTCAGTTGCAGGATAGCTCGTACATGTTCTGCCATAGCACGAAAACTTTCCTGCATATATGTTTCAGGATCAGATTTACGTAAATTTAGTGCTTCCTGAAAAGTCATTCTGTTTGGAATATACCCATCAAGTTCATCGTGAGCAGAAGTCTGGTCGGTTACAATATCCGGAATAATTTCCATTTCAACAATCTTTGGTACAATATCAGCAGCATTACCTAATAATCCTATAGACAAAGGCCTTCCAGACAATGCAGCATTCCTTGCAAGACTTAATGCTTCATCCAATGATTCAGTTGCCAAATCTAAGTATTTTGTTCCCAACCTTCTATCAATCCGATGGGAATCCACCTCTATTGCAATACACACTCCGTTATTCATTGTCACGGCAAGAGGTTGGGCGCCGCCCATTCCTCCCAATCCAGCAGTCAAAATAAACTTTCCGGTCAGGTCACTCTCATAATGCTGTTTAGCAGCAGCGGCAAAGGTTTCGTACGTTCCCTGTAGAATTCCCTGAGTACCAATGTAAATCCATGAACCGGCTGTCATTTGTCCGTACATCATGAGTCCCAGTTTATCCAACTCATTAAAATGATCCCAATTCGCCCAATTTGGTACAAGATTTGAATTTGCAATGAGCACCCGGGGTGAGTGGATGTGAGTTTTAAGTACTCCTACCGGTTTACCAGACTGAACCAAAAGAGTTTCATCAGGTTCAAGCCGTTTTAGAGTCGACAATATTGATTCATAGCATTCCCAGTTGCGGGCAGCTTTCCCTTTTCCTCCGTAAACAACCAATTCATCTGGATCTTCCGCTATATTTGGATCCAGATTATTCTGAATCATCCGATAAGGTGCTTCAATCTGCCAGTTTTTACACGACAGTTTTTCTCCTCTTGGCGCCTGGATAGTTCTTTTTCTCATAAGTGTAACCCCAACCTCTCATTCCGGGTTGATTTACCCAAGAATCTATTTAGTCAACGCATGTTTAATTGGTACACAATAACCAGGATTCTCTTGAAGTACATTATATGAAAATATTGAAACCCCCGGAAACTGTTTTAATCTAGAATAATTAATCTTGTTCACAGCTTCTAATGATGACTGATTGTACGTTGAAATACCCATAATAATTCGCTTACGATATTTTGGAGGAAAATTTTCATAAATCAAATCAATATTTGCGGAAAATTTCCGAAACGAAGGAGTATAATTCATGGGGATTACCCAATCTAGATATCCGGAAGCTAACCACACATCCCATTCTTGCAGGAAGCGATCCCGTGCAATATACAAATTTGGTTTCACTGCCGCTGACAGAATGCAATCAGGGCGAATATTCATTACCATTTCCTTTATACTTTTTACTAAACCTGTAACAGAATTTCGCCTGTAATTATTCCATTTTAAGAATGAAGAAGCATATTGATTACTCTTTTCTTCCACGGTATTCTGTGTGGATAAGAATATTTGTGAGTCATCTCCAAATTGTGTTCGGTAATTATTAAGGGCAAATTCATTCCCTCCATATTCATAATCCTTGTAACGAATGTAATCCAAATGAAGTCCATCAACCTCATATTTTGCAATGATTTCCCTTAGTACATTCAGAAGATACGGAGCCACAGCCTGATGATGAGGTGCAAGATAATATCCCTCACCATCATTAGAATCTTCTAAATTATCGTTATCTTGATTAAACTTTTCTTCATTATATCCTTTTTGATCAATCCAATCCGGATGAATATAATATAAATGACTTTTTGCTTCAGGTGGTTCAACCGAAGACCAGAGTATATACATATTCACCCAAGCATGAACTTGAATATTTTTCTGATGAGCCTTTTTTAAAACGTATTCAAGCGGATCAAATAAATCATTGAAAAGTGCTGAACTACGGGGAACAAACTCAGAATTGTAAAATGAGTCCCCACGCCCTCGGACTTGAATTATCAAATGATTAAAATTATTTTCCAAAGCAAAATCCAACATTTTGTCAATTTTATCCGGCGATGTAATCGTATTTCGAACTACCCAAAGACACTTGTAATCAAAATCCCGCCCCTTCACATATTCAGTAAAGAGGAAAAAAAGAAGGGCAACAAATAATGTTGCCCTGCAGGAATTGTGTAGAAATAATCTCAAATAATTAACCCAATTCTTTCGCTATTTACTAACTTCAGTGTTTTCTTTTTTTGACTTCCTTCCTTTTTTTTCTGTCGATATCCCCGTTGAATCAATACTTTCAACATAATCAGTAAATTCAATTAAGGAAACAGACGCACGATCGTTATCTCTGAACCCAAGTTTAGTGATCCTAGTGTACCCTCCAGGCCGATCTGCATACATTGGAGCAATTTCATTAAATAGTGTTTGTACAACTGCTTTATGTTTAATCTTTTTCAATACTTGACGACGTGAATGGAGATCACCTTTCTTAGCGAAAGTAATCAATGGCTCAATAAACCTTCGTAACTCTTTGGCCCGTGCATGAGTTGTCTTTATTTTTTTATGCTTGATAATGGATGCTGCTAAATTGCCCAGCATGGCTTTTCGGTGATCTTTGGATGTTAAACCAAGTTTCTTTTTTGAATTTAAATGTCTCATGGAAATATGATTATTGAACTTCCTTTGTATGCTCACTTACGTCCATCCCAAATGACAATCCCATCTCACCCAGTTTTTCAATTAATTCTGTAAGGGATTTCCGACCAAAGTTCTTGTATTTCAGCATTTCATTTTCTTCTTTGGAAACCAATTCATAAATATACTCAATTCCTGCAGCCTGAAGACAATTATAACTTCGTACTGAAAGTTCCATCTCATCAATAGTAGAATTAAGAAGTTTCTGCAAAGCAATAATCTCTTCACTGACCTGGTCCATCACTTCTAGGATTTCCGGCTTACTAATTGCTTCCACATACTTTAAATGTTCATTGATCACGTAAGCCGAATGACTAATAGCATCCTTTGGAGAAATGGATCCATCTGTATGAACTTCAATTGTCAATATTTCACGATCTTCCTTAGCACCTGGTAAAGGGGTGGAATTAAATGTAACTTTTGTAACCGGATTAAAAATACTATCCAACGATATCATTCCGATTGTAGCATTCGGGTATTCATTCTCTTCGCTGGTAACATATCCTTTTCCTACACCGATCCATAATTCTATATCTAATTCTCCCTGACCATTCAATTCAGTTATATAATGGTCTGGATTCAGAATTTCAAATTGATCACTTGCCGCCTGAATATCTTTAGCAGAAAAAACATGTTTCCCCTTTAACTTGATATGAAGTTTATCCGGTTGATTTTCTAAAAGTTTAAATCGAACACCTTTTAAATTCATGAGTATATCGGTAATATCATCTTTTACTCCCTTTATCGTAGAGAACTCATGCAATATCCCATCAATTTTTACATTTGTAATAGCAGCGCCAGGTATACCTGTAAGCAATATCCGCCTGAGAGCATTTCCAAAAGTAATACCGTATCCTCTATCCAATGGCTGGATCGAAAATACACCATGTGTATCTGTTATTTCTTTATCTTTAATCTTCAAGTTTAATTTTAATTCATTAGCCATTAAATTTTGATCCTTTAATTAAATATTATTTAGAATAAAGTTCAACAACGAGTTGTTCTTTAATTGTTTGGTCCATCTGATCACGTTCAGGTATCTCAAGGAATGAGCCCCGCATCATACCCTTATCAAGTTCCAACCATGGCAGATCAATATCTCCTTTTATCCGTTTCATTGAATTTAGAATTATATCCATTTTTCTACTTTTTTCTCTAACCTGAATTTTATCTCCTGATTTCAAAATATAAGATGGAATATTGACTCTTTTATCATTGACAAGAAAATGCCCGTGATTAACCAATTGTCTGGCAGCGGGACGTGTAGGAGCAAAACTAATCCGGTAAACGATATTATCAAGACGACTTTCAAGCATCTGCAAAAGATTTGTACCTGTTTCACCAGACATCTTTTCAGCTTTTGTAAAATAATTTCTAAACTGTTTTTCAAGAAGACCATACATAGTTTTAATCTTTTGCTTTTCCTGGAGTTGAACTCCATAATTTGATAATCTTCGTCGCCTTGACTGACCATGCTGCCCTGGAGCATAGGGTTTTCGATTCAGCAATCTATCAAATTTGGGATTCCCAAAGACATTTGCCCCAAATTTACGAACCAGCTTTCCTCTTTTTCGACTAGGTTTAGCCATTCTTTCTATTCCTCAATTGTTTTATACCCGCCTTCTTTTTGGTGGACGACACCCATTATGGGGAAGTGGTGTTACATCCATAATTGAAGTAACTTGAAGACCTGCTACTGCCAGTGCACGTATAGCGGATTCACGGCCTGAGCCTGGTCCTTTTACTCGTATATCAACTTTTATCAATCCAAGGTCTATTGCATCTTTTGCAACTTTTTCTGCTGCCATAGTTGCTGCATAAGCTGTGCTTTTTCTTGATCCTTTAAATCCGCAAGTTCCAGCTGTCGCCCAAGCGATAACATTTCCTGATTTATCTGTCATGGTAATATGAGTATTATTAAACGTCGCTTTAATATGGGCAATGCCTTCCGGTTCAATACTTCTTTTTTTCTTCTTTTTCCTTTTTCTTGGTTCTGAATTTTGAGCCAACTAATTATCCTTTCTTTGAGACAACTGTCTTACCCATGCCTACAGTTCGTTTTTTCCCTTTTCTTGTACGCGCATTCGTTTTCGTTCTTTGGCCATTCACAGGTAGACCCTTTCGATGTCGTAAACCACGATAACTTCCAACATCCTTTAGACGTTTAATATTCATAGCGACCTCCGATCGAAGTTCGCCTTCTACTTTAACCTCTAAATCGGTCATGGCTGCCCGAATGGAAATCACTTGATCTTCAGATAAATTCTGAACAATGATATTCTGATCTACACCAGCGATATCACATATATTTTTTGCCTTGGTTAATCCAATTCCAAAAATATATCTCAATGAATAAGAAACCTTTTTATTACGTGGAATATCTATGCCGGCAATTCGTGCCACTATAAACTCCTATCCTTGTCTCTGTTTATGTTTTGGATTTTCACAAATAACAAATACTACACCCTTGCGTCTGATTATTTTGCACTTGGGACACATTTTCTTTACTGAAGGTCGAACTTTCATATAATTCCTATTTCTTTCGGTAAACGATCCGTCCGCGTTTAATATCATAAGGTGATATTTCCAAAGTAACAATGTCTCCCGGCAGCATCTTAATAAAATGCATCCGCATTTTTCCACTTACATGAGCAAGAACTTCATGTTTCTTCTCTCCGATTTCTATCTCTACACGAAACATAGCACCCGGAAGGGTTTCTTTAATAACTCCATCAATTGTAATTGGTTGTTGTTTAGCCATTATTTTGTATTGTTATTTTGTATTGTACTCAGGATTTTTGCTTCTCCTTCTTGGATCGCTATTGTATGTTCAAAATGAGCACTGGATTGTCCATCTTTTGTCCTGACTGTCCATCCATCACTATCTGTCATGATTTCTTTTGATCCCATATTGACCATAGGTTCAATCGCAAGACACATTCCTTCCTTCAATTGATTTCCCTGCTTTGGTAAACCATAATTTGGAATTTGTGGATCTTCGTGTAACTCAGTACCGATCCCATGACCAACTAATTCACGTACTACTGAAAACCCATTTTGCTCAACATGGGTTTGAATTGCATGCCCAATATCCGATATATAATTACCTACCTTAGCTTCTTTGATTCCCAACATCAAAGCTTGATGTGTAATATCAATCAGTTTTTGTTTTTCTTGATTAACAAATCCAATAGAAAAAGTTCTAGCATGGTCGCCATAATAGCCATTTTTTTCAGCACCGCAATCCACACCAACAATTTGTCCATTTTCTAGCATACGATTCGAAGGTATTCCGTGTACAACCTCATCATCAACAGAAATACAAAGGGTGGAAGGGAATCCCATATAACCCTTGAATGCTGGACGAGCGCCATGACTACGGATATAATCCTCAGCCAGTTTATCCAGTTCGGAGAGCGACACGCCAGATTTCATATAACCAGCAAGCATTTCCACCGTATCTGCTACTATTTGGCAGCTTTCAGCAATGAGGTTAATC
>CAJXJG010000067.1 GCA_913054425.1 uncultured Fidelibacterota bacterium | reverse complement strand
AAATAATTTCCAGTAAATTCTCATTTTGAGCCACATTCCGTACAATCCTTGTGGTTGGAATATAATAAATAACAGCATTATCAAACCGAAAATGAACACTTGAAATTCTCCGGCCTCTAAATGAACAACTTGAGCCATCCCATCTTCAAATATTGGTATAAACAAATTTTCCATCAATACGATAAAAAGAGTGCCTAACACTGCGCCATAAATTGAGCCGATTCCACCTACAAGAACCATAACAATAAAAAATATGGACAATAAAATATCGAAATGATCTGTAGAAATAAAATGGCTTGTATGAGCGAATAAAACACCGGCAAATCCTGCAAACATTCCTGAAATAAAAAAGGACATCATTTTATATTTAGCTAAATGGACCCCGGATGCTTGAGCTGCTTGTTCCGAATCCCGAATAGCCATAAATGCGCGGCCAAGCTTGGATTGGACAATTCTCCTGGCAATAATAACAGCCAGAATAACAAACGTATAAATCAAAAAATAATTATCCCAATCATTTTTTATGGTCATTCCAAAGAAAGAAGCTTTAGAAACTTGCAAGCCGCCTGCGCCGCCTGTCCATTCCCGAAGGGCAATAATGAGACGCTTAACAATAAACCCAAATCCCATAGTCGTCAGACCCAAATACATGCCTTCGATACGCAATGCAGGAAAACCAATCACAAAACCAAATAATCCAACAATAATGGGTGTAATTATTAATGAAAGTTCAAAAGGTATTCCTACTTGATCAACTAATATTGCGGATGTATAGGCGCCGATAGCTAAAAATGCAGCATGGCCTAAAGACATCAATCCTGTAAATCCACTCAAAAGATCCAAACCCACAGTCAGGATGATATAAATACCGGCCATGTTCAAGATATAAAGGTAATATTTATAACTGAATGTGGCATTTTTGAGAAGATATGGAAAAAGATAAATTGCAATTATTAATAGTGGAATCCACTTCAGGTTTTCATCTTGGTAACGACCTTTCATTACACCCTCTTCACCTTTGCTATTCCAAATAAACCGTCGGGCCTTATCATGAGTACCGCAATTAATACTATCCATACAATAATATCATTAATCTCCTTTATCCATGCAAAATGGAATGAAAGCGTGCCCATGCTGACTGTTTCAATAATTCCCAAAATAATACCACCCACTATGGCACCGGGTATTGAACCGAAACCACCCAAAATAGCCGCCGGAAACGCTTTCAAGCCCAGGTAACTCATGGTTGTATCCAGCAGTGCCATGCGCGGCGCCAGCAATACACCACTGATCACTCCAACCAACGCAGCAAATACCCAGACCATTCGATAGACCTGTTTTACCGGGATACCCATTAACTGGGCGGCTTCAGAATCTTCTGACGTGGCTTTCATGGCAATGCCCCATCTAGTTTTACTAAAAAAGAGAAAAAATAGTATCATCAAAATAATTGCACTGATGATAATAGCTAAATCCAACACTGATATAACAATACCCCCGGCTTTAATAGTGCTATCTCCAAAAGGAGAAACGGGAACCAGACTGATAGGACCGGCGATCATAGCTGTCAAAGAACGAAGAATAATGGCCAGGCTGATTGTTGCCATAATAATTGAAAATACCGGTTCATCTTTCAATGGCCGATTGATGATATAATCAAGAATAATGCCAAATAACACAGCAAAGATGAGCGAAGCAAAAAGAGCAAAAAGGAAAACCCATCCATTTAGTCCCCCTGCCATACCGGAAAATTGAGTGACAAAAAAGAAATTTACATAGGCACCTACCATCATGATTTCACCCTGGGCAAAATTCACCACTTCTGTAGCTTTATAGATTAACGTAAAGCCCAGGGCAATGAGTGCATAAATACAGCCCAAGGCAATCCCACTGACAGATTCCTGAAGTAAACCGGTCAATAAATCTGACATTTAAGTAATCCTGATGAAGATGAATTTATTTAACACATTAAATATTATTAAAGACAGTTTACAAAGAATAAATTGTCTTGTTTCTTATTACTAATGACTTTGAAACCAGATTAATACTTACTGGTTTTTATACTAAATCTAATTATGACAGTATCTTCATTTCCTAGAATCACCCTCTCAAGGCTGCTGTAAAAATACCAGGGAGCCGTAGAAGATTACCTGTCCCTATAAAATATGTTAACCGTTTTCCAGTTATATGGGCCGTTTTATTGGTAACAAACCAGGGCGGCCTGGGCGCCATATGTAAATCTCCAGACAGAATAGATCGGGGAAAATTCCTGAAGGGTCCCGTGGCTACTGTTTTTTGAGTTTGATCAAAAAGGAAGGCATTGTGAACCACACCTTTTCCAGATTGAATGTCATTGAGGGTGTGCCCCGGATAAGCGCCCCATGCTCCACCGCCGGCTAAAAACGCAAGAGCACACCAAGTGTTCACCCCAATACCTCCATATTTCAAATCAGCAATCGCTAAATCCAATGCTTCTTTATTGGCTTTAATTGTTTTGGGGTGAATAATGATGTTTGCTCCTAAGGTGCCATCCAATTTTTCATTGGCAAACTTGACCGCTTCTCGCAAAAACGTTGCTGGTTCACTACCTGGAATCGAAACAGTTGTAAGTACGGGACTGAAATACTCATCCCTGAAACATGGTTCATCAATGTGGGTATCCACATCATAAATAATGGTACGATCTACACCACTATTCAGGATTTTCGCATTTGCGTGCTCCCTTGCGTCTTTTTGCCGATCTTCCGCACCGGGATAATATGCGGGTCGACTTTCAGCCGCCGTAATGGTATTTTCCACTTCCTGAAGTAATTTTTCTGTACCCTCCCATTCTTCAGGCATAACAAGAACCTGAGCCGCGATACAGTTATGACCGGCATTTTGAAGTTTTTGCGTGGCAATATGTTCTGCCTGGAATTTGAAATCAGCCTTTGTCCAAGGCCCCGGAACAACAATCGTGGGTGAAATCCCGCCTAATTCAGAGGAAATAGGTTTATTCAATGCTGGTCTGTTTTCGGTTTTGCGTTTTTGGCCTTCTTCTCCAACACCAAATACAATAGCGTCATGGGTCCGGGCACTGCCGGTTATATGAATTGTCTCAACTAAGTCATGGCGGGTCAAATATGCACCTACATCACCGCCGCCATAGGCAAATTGGATAAATCTATTTTCAATAAACGGTACAAATATTTTTTCAAAAATAGGTCCCAGGTAATCATTGATTGGGTTCATCTTGATCATAACCACTTCCCCTTCGGCATACAGTTTATAAAATATATCCAAAGGAACAATGGACGACACATTCCCAGCGCCCAAAATCAACGAAACTTTACCTTTTGGGTTTTCCTGTTTATAAAATAAGGCAACTGTATCTTCTATATTCCCGGGGGTAACGCCTTCCTTCATCCAAACGTCAATATTATAATTATCCAAAATGAGTTTTTCAAGAAAATTGTTGGGATAAACCCGTGCCACCGTTTGACCATCTGGCCTTTCACTTATTTTTAATTTACCAATAGCACTTTTTCCGCTGTCCAATGTTTTAAGCGTAATTTTCATATATTGCAGCCAGTTGAGAAATGCGTAGGGACCACCCATCCATTCTTCCGATGACAGTGGTGACTTGGAGTCTAATCCTTTGGCCTCTATCCCCGCCATTGCCCATTCTTCTGCATGGTCAACCGTTCGATCAATGGCATGATCCAAAAAGTCAATTTTTTCTGAAATGGATAACATAGCCCAACGGTCTTTATTCGACTGTAAAATGGTCAGGCTTTTATCTAAATGACGAGTATCCATTTATATTTTCCTCTGCTCATTCAATTTGTAACTCAATTTTGATTGAAAATCATTTATTTATATTTCACATAAAATAGCCATTCAGAAATGACAGCTGGTCCTTGCTGTCCTTCAATTTCCAATTGAGCATCCAATGTTGTAACAGTTCCATTCCTGCCTTTTGGCTTGACATCTTTTATTGTAAATCGACCTCTAAAACGGACTCCTTCCTTTATGGGGTTAATCATTCGAATATAATTAAATCCATAGTTAAGACGATAAGCCCAATTATCCAACGATATAGTAACATCACAACTTTTCAAGGATCGTACAAATTGTGAAATGAGAAATGTACCCTGAACAATTGTAGTCTTAAAGGGAGTTTCTTTTGCTGCCCAAACCGGGTCATTATGAATGCGGCCGCTATCGCCGGTCAATTCACCATAGTCATCCATGTCTGCCTGGTTGATTATAAACCAATCGGAAAGACCAATTTCTTCACCAATTCTTGCTGAAAATTGTTTCATGTGATCTTTTTGACTCAAATGTATAACTCCCGTTTACAGATGAGGATTTTAGCCATAATCCTTAAATTTCACAAGGAATCGTACCGGTGTCCTCAAGGCACTCTCTTTAATCAATCCTCGGATGATCCGGGTGGTATTGGAATTCACCATGTATTGTCATGGATGTTTCTTGTTAACCAGATACACAGCCACCATTGCCAGAATACCGCCGAGGGCAGTGGATATTTCCAGTGGTTCTTCCAACAAAATTATACTGAACAGAATTGCCGTAACCGGCACGGTGAAAATGAAAGCGCTGGCTTTATGAGGACCTAATTTTACGGTTCCAAAAAAATACACCGTTGTTCCAAAAACCATAGCGCCAATGGAAACAAATAGCATATGAATCCAAAATATCCAATCCAAAGTAAATACACACAACCAATCATTGCCAATGACAAACGGGAAGTAAAAACCAGCAGATATAAAATAAACCCAGAAACTGAATTTTAATGTTTGTATAAAAGCATGCGAACGGGATGAAATTAATGTAATGACTGCCCAACTTGCTGAAGCCAGAACAAAATATGTATTGCCGCTGTTGGCGACCTGGTCAAAGCTGAAGTCCCAAATCCTCAGAACAATACTGCCGCCGATTAGACCCAGGAGCAGACCAAGGAGATCTTTCTTTGAATAATCCTGCCGGAAAATGATCACAGCGCCCACAAAAGCAAGAATTGGATTCATTGTGGGTACAATTACGCCGCCAACACCAGCACTTCCAAGATGAGTGCCAACAAAAAAAAGCAGGTTGTATAGAGATATAAAAATTGCACCACTTACGGCAAAACCAAATCCCTTTTTCGTAATAGATAGATTTTGTCCTGAAAAAAACAGAACTGGGATCATTGCTGCGCTTGATAATAAAAACCGCCAGAAAACTAATACTGTCGAAGGAGCATAACTGCCTAGTATTTTCGCGCTGGACCATGAAAGTCCCCACGCAGCCATAGCAAGTATCATTAATATGTACAATAAAACAGGAGTTCGGTTATTATCCATGAAAGTGAGTGTAAAAAGTCAGGAATTAATTATAAGAAAGCATTGAAAAAGCAATGAATGTCACATTGAGTCCATCGAAATATGATGATATCTCGATGGTAAAATACCCTTCGATCCTCCTCCGCTCACGCTACGGCTGACGGGTAACGTCCCGATAAATCGGAACTACTCAGGGTGACATTTCTTGGGATATTCTCAAGGCTTTTCAAAGCTTTCTATGAAGTCTTTTCCACAGACTTCGAATCAGCTATTATCCCACGTTAATTAAAAAGTAAATCCTTCCGGTATTTCTGATTCATTTGTTCCGTCTGGTACCCACGATAAATCCAGGATAGTGTACGTGGGGCTGGCTGTATTGAAAATTGGCACCACTTTCATGCCGATTTCCGGTTTTCCTACAGACAGGTACCCCATGAGAATCGTGGGGACACCTTCGAATTCCACATTTACAAAACGTATCGGTTTCGGCAGTGTATTGAAAGCGCCAGTGCGTTCAGTAGTCATGAAGGTGTGGACCGTAGCTCCTTTCCGGGCCGTGTCGGTCATATCCACAATGGTGTTTTTCCCCAGACAGTCCGGACAGTGGATGCGGAAGGGGATAAAAATGGACCCATCCGCTTCACAATCCGGATTATCACAGCACGTTCCTAAAAGTTTTCCTTTCCCCAATCCCTCAAAGAAAGGCGCTTCGCCGCCATACATATGAACATGGGTTACGTCCCGAGGGTTGGTAACACCCATAAGCTTACCATCTTCATTCCAAATGGGATCGTTTGGATATCCATAATGGAATTTTCCATCCAGACGATAGCGCCCCTTTTCTACGCGTACCTTACCGCGCTCAGCAGTACTCATGATTAATTCCTTTCTAATTGATGGTCCGGGTGAACAAGAATTGTTGCGGTAACGTGTGAACCTACTCCGGCATGGCTAATGGCCAAACCACGATTTGCTCCTTCTACCTGCAGGTTAGTCCAGTCAGCAGGTTTGGTACGGCCGAAGCGATCCCATTTTGACTGATCTTCGTGCATTTCCGCCCAGCGTCCCCATATATGCTGACCAATTTCAACGGTCTGCATTATCCCCGTAGCTCCGACAGCGTGCATACATCCGAGGAGTCCGCCGCAGAGATTCGACGGCAGTTTTCCGGGCTTGCCAGTATGAGGATTGGTATGATAACAGTCGCCCGATTCCACATAGGTGCGACCTTCGCCGTAAGGACGGATACCAATATCTTCGTAAGTCTGGATATCGCTGATGGTAAAGGCGTCGTGCAGTTCCACCAGGTCTAGATCCTCCGTAGGATCCACAACACCTGCCATACGGTAACAGTAATAAGCAGCCATTCGCGCAGCCAGAAAACCCGTAAAGCCGGGGTAGCGGTCCCCGCCTGGGAATCGATCGCCTAGATCTTTGTATTGATCGGGTGACTCATTCGGCAGTAAGGGAATTTCCATGTTCCGGCGGTCAGCCACCCGCAACGTGTGGCTTCCGGCTGCCACATGAATCATCAGTGGATTGTCTGTTAATTCGTAGGCTGTTTTCTCATCACATAGGATTGCACAAGCCGCACCGACACTCATAAGACAACAGTCAAGTGCGCGTAACGGATATGCCACTACAGGCGAATTCATTACATCCTCTACAGTAATTTTCATAGGCCCCTGGGCATGAGGATTCATCCGTGCATATCCACGGTTTTTTACTGCAATTTCAGCCATGGTTCGACGAAAAGATTCCTCTTCTTTTCCAAACACCTGCCAGTATTTTTGGGCCATGACCGCATAGTACCCGGTATATATGTGTCCCAAAGGTGTTTCCCAGTCCTTATCTGCTGCGGAGGCGATATAATTATTTCCTTCATCTGTGGGTACCTCATCCATTCGTTCCCAGCCCATTGCCAACACACAATCGGAATACCCGGAAGCAACAGCCTTAAAAGCTTCCCAAAGAGTGGATCCGCCGGTGGCGCCTCCAGTCTTAATGCCTACGTTCCCCAGCGGGTCCAGACCAAGGCGGTCATGAATAAGTGCTTCACCCAGAAGTTGATCACCAAAATGATCTGCAAAATGACCATAGTAACATGAATGGATATATTCCTTGAGCTCTGCAGAGGACTTATCAATGAATTCCGCTGCTTCCACGAACGCATCTATGACCAGTTCTTCTGTCCGTTTTTCCGGCACAGCACGACCAAACTTGGACATGCCTCCGGTAACAAGAAATACAGGTCTTTGCATCTGTGGAATCTTGAGTTGTTTATCACTGAATTTGATCATAATTCATCTCTTTTATTATAGTGTTCCTGGGATTAATAAGCTGAATCTGTCTGCCCGTTTATCCATAAAATTTATATGAAAAATTACTATGAGGATATAACACAGATAAATAAGAATAAAGACCAAAAGAGATTAAAATGTGAAATAGACTCAGGTCTAAATATTACCCGTTTTTAAAAAACCACAGATGTGCAAAGAGAATGAAATAAACTGATATCATTAATTAATTCAACCCATATGATTTAAAAAAAATGTTAAAATGAAGATTGAATACAGGAATATCGTTTTTCTTTTGGAATATATTTTTCTAAAATAGTATCACAATAGTTCATCATTTCTTTTTCAATTTTTTCTGAATAAGAAGTTAGACCATTTCGATTTTCAAGGGGGCCTGCAAAGAGATGTTCATCCGGATAGAGCTGTTCAATAGTATAAAACATTTTCTCCGGAAAACGCATTGGTCCGGTACTAACCGAATGTATGTTTTCAACCGGAATTGTATGAAAAATATTCTGAATTAATTCACTGTAATTTTTTTGATAGCCTTCATGGTAAATCAACGGATCCAATCGTATTCCAACCTGCCAGCCTTTTTCTGCCAGTTTCTCCATTGTTTGTATCCGTCTTGTTACAGGCGGTACGCCATGTTCCAATTTTTGAGAAATATTTTCAGGAGTAAAACTATAGGCAACAACACAATTGGGAATGACTTCATGATTCAACAATTCATCAACATTGATGCTTTTTGTGCGAAGCTCAAGAACTGCTCTTTTATGTTTTTGAAAGAAGGGAAGAAATTCTCGAACAAACCCTGTAATTGCTTCCAGGGCCAGCGAATCACAATCATAGCCTGAGAAAAATGTGATTTCTTCATCATCAGGATTTTGTTCTACAATTTTTTTGATCTCATTTTGGAAATCTTCATAATTCACAAATAACACATAATTTGCCGAACGATACATTCCCTGGAGAAAACAATACCTGCAGTCATAAATACAGTTGAGCATGTGGGAAAAATAATAATTTTTCCTTCCAC
>CAJXJG010000066.1 GCA_913054425.1 uncultured Fidelibacterota bacterium | reverse complement strand
GAAACAATACAAGAATTGAACCAAGAAGGCTGGCCTGTTCAGCCTGGTGATGTTGGAGAAAACCTCACCGTAAAAGGATATTCACATGATACATTCAAAGTTGGACAGCAGTATAAGGCAGGAAACTCAACGATTGAAATATCCTTGGAATGTGATCCTTGTACTAACCTGGGTTTACTCCCCTATATCGGTCAGAAGCATATCACTACTTTTATAAATACGATCTTGCATAGACGCGGATGGTACGCCCGGATAGTCAAAGAGGGTGAAATAAAACCGGGGGACTCATTCAAACTGATTCAATAAGCTTGTCAAGTAGACCATTGATATTAATACTTGGGGTTTTCTATGATGAATCCCTCAGTCTTTTCAATTTTTCTTTGTCCATCCATAGTTTCAACAATCCAGAGTGCATTTAACTCTTTTCTATCTGACACCAATTTATTCCCTTCTTCAAAATTCAAAACCATAAGAGCGGTAGCCCAACCGTCCGCTTCCATGCAGGAATTTGTAATTACTGAAACGGACAGCACATCCGTTTCAACAGGGTAACCGGTTCTTGGATCAATCGTGTGACCCAATATTTGACCATTTATTTCAATGAAATTTCGATAATTCCCCGATGTTGCCATGGCTTTTCCATCAAGATTTACAACTGCAGATAATTCTTCTCCGGGAGATGCAGAGATTTCAGGATCAATAATTCCCACCCGCCAATGCTGGCCGTTCTGGTTTTTACCTGCACAGCGAACTTCTCCGCCAATCTCAACAAAAACACTTTCAAAACCTTGTTCAAGAATCCATTCAAAAACTTGGTCCACACCGTACCCTTTTGCAATGGCATTGACATCCAGTTTTAAATCAGGATTTAATTTTCTTACTGCTTCCGGCTCTATGATGATATTTTGATACCCCGTCCTATTTTTTATTTCTTCAATTTGAACATGTGTGGGTAATCCATCTCTCGGATTAGGACCAAAACCCCATAGACTCATAAGATCAAATACTGTGATATCAAAAGCACCCTTCGTCGCCTCGGAAATTTCCAAACTTTTGGAAATAACATTTCTCAGATGCGGTGAAACCACTATCAACACTTGTTGCCGATTTTGATTGAATTGTGAGATCTCACTATTTGGGTCCCAGATTGACAAATGCTGATTCACCAATGTTAAAACAGAATCAATACCTTTTTGAATCTTCCCATGATCTATCACTGAATTTTCACTAACGATTTTTACAGAATACGTCGTACCCATAGTTTGCCCAGAAAAAGTATATAATTTCAAAGGTGAACTGCATGCCATCCATAAGAACAAAAAGCCCAAAAATAATAGGGCTTTTAATTGAATGGGTTTAAAAGGTAGTTTATCCAAAACTGTCATAAGCAATCATTTCTGGAATAACTCATTACTGGTAATAATCAGCCAATAGATGCTCTCACTTTTTTCAGTAATTCAAGTGTCAGGCGAATCCCTTCCATCTCGCTGTGAGTAGTCCCTTCATATTCTATTCCCACATAACCGTTATAACCTGAGTCTAAGACAATTTTCATCATTTTATAGTAGTCGGTGCCAGTTTCATTTCCGCTCGTATCGAATTCATGACTTTTAGCACTCACTGCTTTGGCGTAGTGCATGAGCTCCCTGACTCCCTGATACCGGTCGTACCATTCGTCGCCTTCAAGCCTGAAATTACCGAAGTCGGGCAGTGTTCCCATGCGGGGGTGATCCACTTTTTCCATCACTGCCGAAAGCCATTTACCATTGGATGAAAGGCCGCCATGATTCTCGACAATCGTGTTAATGCCCATGGAATCACTGAATTCTGTCAACCGTCTTAATCCATCGGCCGCTAATTCAATCTGCTCATGGTATGATCCTTCACTGCGAGCATTTACCCGGATGGAATGGCAGCCCAAAAACTTCGCTGCTTCTGCCCATTTATAATGGTTTTCCACAGCAGTTTTACGTTTGCTATTATCAGGATCTCCCAGGTTGCCCTCACTGTCACACATGATAAGCAGGCTTTTCACATTGAGATCGTGGGCCCGTGTTTTCATTTCCTTGAGATAGGTGGCATCCTTGGCCTTGTCAAAAAAGAAGGTGTTCACATATTCAACGGCGGAAATGTCAAATTTATTTTTCGCGATAGAATAAAAATCTAAATGGTCAATATCTTTGCTTCTCAAAGCGCGGTGCAGAGACCACTCTGCCAGAGATATTTTAAAAGCCACAGGCTTTTTTATATCCGAGAGCAAAGATCCGCGGAGCCCTGTCGCAGCCAGCCCCCCGGCGATTGAGGCACTGTATTTAAGGAAATCCCTGCGCTTCAAATTAGAGCCTGCGGATGCGAATATTCCGGAACCATACTTCTTCGCCATGGTGCTGTAGTCCTATATGTCCTTCGGCAGCTTTGGCAAAATGGGGCATGGATTTGAATTTACTATTGGCAATCAGTTTGTTCAGGGTTTCACTGCCATACTCATATTCCAATATTTTTGTACCGTTCAGCCAGTGTTCTACATGGTTGTCTTTCACAATAATTCGGACCTGATTAAACTCACTAACCGGATTAACCACCATTGTTGAGGGAGCGATCAATCCGTAAAGGGCTCCAGCGGATGTTAGCGCTATTTTACCATCTGTAAGTGCCATGTCGTCAAGTACTTGCATTTCCGGGGCTGACTGCCAGATCCAATCCCCTTCTTCTGTGGCAAAATAAAAAATGCCGCTGTTCCCGGCCGGGGAAATTTTCCACTCAAGCTGGAGCTCAAAGTTTTTGTAACTCTCATCAGAGATTAGGTCCACACCTCGAGGAGGTATTGTTTTCAGGGTACCGTTTTCAATGGCCCAACTTTCTGACGGAAATCCCGATTGATTATAACCGCGCAATCCTATCACTTGTTCACCATCAAAAAGAACGGTCCACTCATTGGATTGGGATGAACTTTCAGCAATCATGAAAATAAATATAAGAAAACTGATTATTTTCATTTGATTAACTCTTCGGGTTCCACTCACCGCGGGCTACGGCAGGGATAAATGTATCAATATCAGGGTTGGGCAGGCGGATGGTTTTACCCTGCTCGGCACTCATATAAGCTGCCATAAGCAGGCGAGTAACATCCAAGCCGTCATCAAAATTTTCCTCGGGACGTTTCCCCGCTAAAAAGGATTCAACCATGTGGCGGTTTTCTGCAGTATAGCCGTACACTTCCGCCTCATTACTGACAACAGGCATAGCGCCTGATTCCGCATTTTGTTTTTCTACCAAATCCTCACCTTCTGAGCCGGTTACTTTACGGCTGAAAAACAGTTTGAGGTCTGGATCAAGTGTATTTATAAACATGGAATATTCCGGTCCAAGAAGTTCCATACTCAAACGGAGACCTTCGCCCACAAAACACCACGACGTGGTTGTTTCAACGATGAGTTTATTACTCTCCTCATCTAGATATTCAATGAGTGAGCGAGCGAAATCCTCTGAAGGTCTTTTTAAATAATCAGTTTTTCCACCGCTGTTATCGGACAGTATTTTTGCGTATTCTGGCCGCTGCCATTTCAGGCAATCGGTATGGGCGGTGACGCAGATGGGGGTCAGAGAATCTCTGGCTTTACCAGGTTCTGTCAGCATAAACCGGGCTTCCTCAACGGAATGGCACATCATATCATTGAGTACACCTCCACCCTGAAGAGATCCTTCCCAGAACCATGGCATGTGGGGACCACTGTGTTCCTCGGCTGCCCGAGCCAAATAGGGCCTCCCTGTAACTGCAGCACCTCGGGCCCAGACAATTTCTTTTCCCCGGGTTATGGAAGGAGAAAAAACCTGGTTTTCCAAATAACCATCCAGGAGTCCGACACTCCGGGTTAACTCCAATATTTTTTCGGCTTCAGCAACATTGCGGCCCAACGGTTTTTCACAGGATACACCGATTAGTTCACCCTTGCCGGTAGAAATAGCGCTGGCGATTTCTTCAAATGCCTCAACCCGTGCAAAGTTGGGAGAACAAACCCACAGTGCATCAATATTGGGATCAGCGACCATATGGGTAATCGTATCATAGGCCTTAGCTTGGGCACCGACGCCAACTGTACGTGCCAGGGCAGCTGATTCCTCTGCAGATGATTTTGTCCGGGACATGACGCCAATAACATCCACATCCCGTACAGCAATGAGTGACTTAATATGAAAGCGGGTAATAAATCCGCCGCCAATAAATCCAATTCCTAATCTTTTTGAGGGCATTTTTTCTTTAAATCGATTTTATTTCAGCTTCTGACACCTTTGTATCATCTTTAAAGAATATAAGGAAAATAAAGGCGGAAACAGTACATAAGAGTGCTGGAACGAGGAAGAATTTCCACCAGATCGTATCGCCCTCAGCTGTTTTGAATCTATCCCAAATATATCCCGTAAATAAGGTTCCGAGAAAATTGCCTACACCCAAGGTGAAAAATGTCAACATGGCTTGTGCCGATGCGCGCATATCATCCTTCGCTTTCATATTTACATATATCTGGGAGGTTACAAAGAAAAAGGCAAAACCAAACCCGTGGAGAGTCAGGGATGAAATTATCACGGGGAGGTTGGGTACCATAAACAGAAAATATCTGATGGGCCAAGCCAGGATCCCTATAACCATGGTCACTCTTATACCAAATTTTTTGATTGATAAGTGAAGTAAGAACAAGAGGACGAATACTTCGGCAATTTGGGCGACGGTTTTTATTCCAGTTAGCCATGCTGTCTTAGCTCCCATATCCTCAAGAAAAGGGGCAGTTGGTATATAATAAAACTGTAGTTCAGTGGTTACAACAAATGAAACCAGCATAAAAATTAAAAAATTTCGATCTTTCAGAAGTGATAAGGCTTCTAGAAAAGCCAGAGGATTCTTTCTGCTTGCAATCGGAGGTGTTTTGGGAAGGGTAAAACAAAACAAGCCCATAATAATGGAAATCACACCAGCAAACATAAGTAGATCGCTGCCTCCAGTCCAATTTTGAGTTTGCCAAGTGTTGCGCATAAATGTTACCATCCAGCCAACAGCAATCCAACCCACAGTACCCCACATTCGGATTTTACCGAAGTCTTCCTCTGGATTATCGAGATTTCTAAAACAAATTGAATTGGTGAGGGCAAGTGTCGGCGCATAAAATAGAGAGTAAATGAACATCCAAGTCCACATAGAGCTGAAGTCTTGATTGGTTGCAGTTAAAAACAGGAATAACGCACCAATTAGATGAGCCATGCTCAAAAAGAGCTGTGTAGGCATGATGCGGTCTGCGATCTGCCCGCCAACAAACGGGGCAATAATACAACCCAACCACAAACATCCATAAATGGCAGCTATTTCACTTCCTGTAAACCCAAGTTTATCCAGATGGGCTCCCAATGCTGTCGTCCAAGAGCCCCAAATGGCATATTGGAGAAACATCATAATTCCAAACTTAGATTTATTAGACAAAGGATTATACTTTAGATTTATCTACGGGCTCAATTGTATGTGTATCCTCATGCCATTCCATTTGCTTTCCCTGCAGATAAGATTCGGTAGCCATATGACAGGCCACCGCTTCATGGAGTGCTTGTTCTATATCGCATTTTGGCTGTCCACCGCTTCGGATTGCATCAAGCCAATCCTTAACATGAAGATGGGTAGGGTCAACCCGCTTCCCCTCACGGTAGGTATAGAGGAGTCCTTTGTTGGCGAAATAGCGGGATGTTGCAGATGTAATTCCATCAATTTGTTTAGATCCGGGTGAGTAGGTGTAAATCGGATACTGTGTACTGATGATACCGCTTTCCAGACGATCCTTATATCGGGTTGATTCCGAATCTGCTTTCACAATAAATCCATGAACTGATCCCCCTCCACTTTGACCTCCCATCTGCATAGTTGCGTCGTGGCCCATGATCCGGTTTCCACGAGGATCATTACTCGAAAGTGTTGCGCTATAAAGAATGGTCAGATCTTTATCCGGATATTCAAAAGTCGCATTCCAGACATCCGGGACGTCTCGTCCATCTTTGTAAAAATAAATTCCTCCTGATGAGGATGCATATTTGGGGATACCCAAGTCCATAATTTGATTTATGGCATCAAAATCATGAGATAACAGATCACCCGAAAGACCGGTACCATAATCGAACCAGCAGCGCCAACGGAAAAATCGTCTAAGCGCTTCTTCCCCGAACGGTATTTTGTTAGGCGACGGCTCCTGAAAAGTATCCCAATCAATCGTTTGAGCATTGCCTTCGGGATGGATGCCCCAAACCCACGCACCCCAGGGAGAATTACGGTTTGTAGCTAACTCAACCAGGTTTATCTTGCCTAATAAGCCCTGTTTAATGATCTGTTTTGCTTTTTCATTGGCATCTACCTGCCGGTTCTGGTGCCCGAGCTGGAAGGTTATTCCCGTTTTCTTAACTTCATTGTAAACTTTAATCGCTTCATCAAATGTACGGGTGAGTCCTTTTTCGCAATAAACGTCCTTCCCTGCTTTGGCAGCATCAATAGTAATACGAGAGTGCCAATGGTCCGGAGTGGCAACAATCACAGCATCAATATCTTTAATGTTTAATAAATCCGTATAATGTGTGTATCGCGTCGCAGTTTGCTTTGGTTTTCCACCCGGTCGAACTTCATTTTTCGATGCATTAATGCCCTGCTCGGCCCGGACGTCAAAAAGATCGCATACACCCACCAAAGAAACATTTAGATCTTCCTGAGTCATGAATGTTTCAAACTGTTTGTCTAGTTTGTTTTTACGGGCATTTTCTGATACAGTATCGGTCCATTCTTTGGTGGCAAAACCGGCACCGCGAATCAGATGCGACCCTCTGCCGCCGTACCCGATTATCCCCAACTTTAGATGGCGGCTATCAGATAAACCACTGATCACAGCCGGTGGTGATTTTTCCTGAATAAGATCGCCTAAAAGATTTGATTTCCTTAATGCGTCCCTGCGTATTTTTTGCCAGAGATTAACCAGGAACAGCCCAAACACCGGGATGGTTGCCAGACCCTTTAGTATATCCCTGCGATTCATATTTTTTCCGTTATCTTTATCTGTATTATCACTCATGAACAGTCTCCATTAATTTGATTTCCGATTGGGGAAAAATCTATCCAAACCGATGATATGGCTTGTGGGGAATGAATAAATTACCCACAGCGCACACGCTTCAATCAGATTTTTATTCACGATTATATAACTCCCTTCTCCCGGTTTGGAATATTCTAAACCCAGAAAGGGAGGGGCAAATAAATAGTATAGAAGTACAAATCCCATCCCGATCAATGCCGTATATCGACTAAATAATCCCAATAATAATGAGGCACCCACCAGTGTCAGTCCCCACATATTCACATAATCTGAAATAGTTAATAAAGTCGGGTCTGAAACAATGGTCTCTGCCAGTCCTGAAAACAGCCATTTAGAATCCAGAAGATAAGCAGCTGAAGACCAATAAGGATTGATCAGTTTGGATACTCCTTCATACAAAAAATGCCAGCCGATGAGCACACGTAAAGTGACTAAACCATACAACTGACATTTATTTTTCAATATAGATGAATCTAAACCACTCATAAATTTTACCCTCTTTTGACTTGAGAAACCGACTTTGCCTTTGGATTTGTCCAAACTTGTGATTGAATGCCCATTGACAGTAGAAGTGTAATTCACTACCGTGAGAATGTAGCGTCTGAGGCGGTGAAAGACAATAAAGGATCGGACCTACGGAATCATACAAAACCGAAGCATTACATACGGCACCCAGGACAGGACTCCCCACAGGGTCCTACGGAGAACCTGTGATTATTGCACCCCGGACAGGACTCGAACCTGTGACCCTCGGCTTAGAAGGCCGATGCTCTATCCAGCTGAGCTACCGGGGCATCAAATCTATAGGTGAATTTACAAATTAGTCGCAGTGCAGCGAAGAGGTAACGTAATGTAAAACGATTCTATTCCTTTTCTATCACCACCGCTGTACCATCCCTTTGGTCTCAACAAACCGGTAGCCAACAATGGTCGCCGTGGTTGTCAGTATCATTGTCTTGTCCCCCTGAAGGTCTCTTTTTTAGCATCTTCCGTCCGTTCGCGGATGATACTGATAATCAGTAATATCCCACCTACCATCAGCAGAACCACACCGATCTTGACGATTGTACTTATATTAAGGACACTATCAAGAATCCAGTACAAAACGTAAAGGGCAATAATTGCCGCGCCTGCCAAGGCGAGATAGATGCCGGAAGTCCTCAATAATTTCTGTCCAATCAAGTTTGCCATTCTAATTTATTTCTAACTAATGGATTAACAATCTCTCGCCCTTGAAATTACTGCTTTTACGCTAAAGATTCATTGTACATTTGTTGTGGAACCAAAGATGCGTATCTGGACATTCGAAGGAGGCTACGATAAGAATTTCACCTACCTTATAGCCGGTGATGACGGACCGGATGCTGCCATAGTGGATGCGGCTGTTCCTTTCACTCAAATTAAGCAGCTCATCGAAATAGAACAGCTCAGTGTAAAGTATCTCCTAATAACCCACACTCATGGTGACCACACGGCTTATACCAGAGAGTACCTTTCAGAGTTAGACGATATCCAGACCGCTCTCTTTGGAGGTGGGTCTTACGCTGATGCACTTTCGCTG
>CAJXJG010000065.1 GCA_913054425.1 uncultured Fidelibacterota bacterium | reverse complement strand
GAGTTTGCAGTGATTGAATCCCTGGATGGTGGAAAGCCTATCAGGGAATCCCGCGATGTTGATATTCCGCTGGCAGCAGCGCATTTTTTTTATTATGCAGGTTGGGCAGACAAGCTGGATTATGCTTTCCCAGGCCGTAGCACAAAATCGTTGGGAGTTGCCGGGCAAATTATTCCCTGGAATTTTCCTTTGTTGATGGCAGCGTGGAAAATTGCTCCTGCATTAGCTGCTGGTAATACGGTAGTTTTGAAACCGGCGGAAACCACACCTCTTACTGCTTTGAAACTTGCGGAGGTAATTCGTGAAGCGGATGTACCTCCAGGTGTTGTGAATATAATAACCGGGGGTGGCGAAACAGGAAAAATGTTAGTAAAGCATCCTGATGTGAATAAAGTTGCATTTACCGGTTCCACCGAAGTTGGAAAATTCATCATGAAAACTTTAGCAGGGTCTGGCAAAAGATATACGTTGGAGTTGGGTGGAAAGGCAGCGAACATTATTTTTGAGGATGCTGCCATTAATCAGGCTGTGGAGGGAATTGTTGACGCAATTTTCTTTAATCAGGGGCATGTATGCTGTGCTGGGTCTCGTCTTTATGTACAGGAAAGTGTAGCAAAGGAAGTCATCAGTAAACTAAAAGATCGTATGAATACTTTGGTGATTGGAGATCCGCTGGATAAAAATACAGATATTGGCGCTATTAATTCCAGAATGCAATTGGAAAAAATATGTGAGTATGTAGATATTGGCAAAAAAGAAGGAGGATCGGTTTATCAACCATCCTGTACACTTCCGGAAAAGGGGTTTTGGTATGCCCCTACTCTTTTTGCTGACGTATCTCAATCCCATCGGATTGTTCAGGAGGAAATTTTTGGTCCTGTTTTAGCGATTCAAACTTTTCGTACAGTTGATGAGGTAATTTCAAAAGCGAACAATACTCCATATGGTCTCTCTGGCGGTGTGTGGACAGATAAGGGGTCAAAGCTTTTCAAAGTGACTAAAGAAATTCGGGCGGGAGTAATTTGGGCAAATACGTTTAATAAGTTTGATCCGAGCTCTCCTTTTGGTGGATATAAGGAAAGCGGCATGGGTAGAGAGGGCGGCATTGATGGACTTCATTCCTATGTGGAATTAGTATAACAAAAGATTTTGAAAATGGATAAACGACTAAATATTCGTAAAACATATAAATTATTTATAGATGGTAAATTCCCCAGGACCGAATCTGGGAGATACTATAAATGGACTGATGCAAAAAAAACTATAGATATGAGTATTTGCCGTGGATCCAGGAAAGATTTTAGAAATGCAGTTGTGGCAGCGAGAAAGGCTTTTAAAGATTGGTCCAATCGAAATGCTTATAACCGCAGCCAGATTTTGTATCGAATAGGCGAGATGCTTGAAGGGTGTTGTGACCAATTTATTGGTGAACTGGTATTACAAGGTTTAACGAAAAGTGCCGCGGAGAAGGAGATTACACAAACTATAGACAGGCTTCTTTACTACGCAGGATGGGCGGATAAATATCAGCAGGTATTCAGCCGGGTAAACCCTGTATCCCTGCCATATTTTAATTTTACGGTTCCGGAAGCCACAGGCGTTGTTGCTGTCTGTGCGCCTGAAGAATCTTCATTGTTGGGGTTTGTTTCCGTGTTTGCGCCGGTAATTGCAGGCGGTAATACCTGTGTGGTTTTAGCTTCTCAATCACGTCCTCTTTGTTCAGTCTCGTGTGCGGAAATTTTGCAAAATTCCGATGTACCGGCAGGTGTAGTGAATATTCTCACAGGCTTTCGGTCCGAATTGCTTGAGCATTTTTCTTCACATATGGATATAAATGCTATTATTTATTGCGGGGAGAATCTCCAGGAAATCAAAATGGTGGAGGAAAATGCATCTCTTAATGTAAAACGTGCCATTGTATACAACGATGAGGATTGGTCTAAAAACAACTCCCAGGGACCGTATTATATATTAAAAACTCAGGAAATGAAGACAACCTGGCATCCCGTCGGAATGTAATCCGTTCCTGATAGCTACTAAACGATTCATTGCCAGATTCTAATTTTGTTAAAAAGGGCGCAGAGCTTACACTCAAAATTGAGTCGTTAGCTTTCGGTGGACGGGGACTTGCGCGCTATAATGATTTTGTTATTTTTGTAAATAAGGCAATCCCGGGACAAACTGTGAATACGGTAGTCTATCGAAAAAAACAAGGATATGCAGAAGCACGTGTTCTAAAAGTTTTAGAGGAATCTTCTAGTGCAGTTCAAGCGCCTTGTATGCATTTTGGCGTGTGTGGTGGATGCAAGACTCAGAATTTAGCTTATGATGAACAGCTGAATCAGAAAGCTCATCAGGTTGAAGAGATTTTCCGCCGCATGGGTAAATATCCTGAATTTAAACTTGACGACGTAGTTCCGGCAGAAGATGTATACCATTATCGAAATAAAATGGAATTTACCTTTTCACCAAATCGCTGGATGTTAACTGATGAGAAGGAAGACATATCAAATTCTGTTGCACTTGGGCTTCATATTCCTGGCCGATTTGATAAAATTCTAAATATTACGGAATGCTTCATTCAGCCTGAAATAGGAAACCGTGTTCTAAATACGGCACAGAAAATTTGTGAGGCTCATTCGGAATTGGTACCTTATAATCCTAAAGCACATACCGGGTTTTTACGTCATCTTATGTTGCGTTTTGGTATACGGACTCAGCAGCTTATGGTGAATATTGTCACTGCCTATGAAGACATGGACAAGCTTTCTCCCTTGGTGGATGGACTCCTGGATGATATTCCTGAAATCACATCCTTGGTAAATAATGTGAATACCCGGAAAGCTGATTCTGCTTTTGGAGAATATGAAATTTTGTTCTATGGTCAACCAACTATTAAAGAGAAAATAGGCAATCTCAATATTGATATTTCTGCTAATTCATTTTTCCAGACGAACACCATTCAAGGAGAGAAACTTTATGAACAAATTGTTAAAGCTGCAGGACTTTCCGGTGATGAAGTAATCTATGATTTATATTGTGGGATTGGTTCTATTTCCTTGTATTTGGCTCCCCATGCGAAAGCGGTTTATGGATTTGAAATAATTCGCTCTGCTTTGGAGGATGCAGAAAAAAACGCAGAAAAAAATAGTATTTCTAATGTCTGGTTTTTTAAGGCAAATCTGAATACGTATTTTAAAAAAGGTCAACTACCAAAAAGATTACCAAAGCCGAATATAGTAATTGTAGATCCTCCAAGAGCAGGCTTACATCCCCATTTGGCTCATTATTTACCAAAATTAAAAGCTGATAGAATCATTTATGTTTCCTGTAATCCGGCAACCCAAGCGCGTGATTCAAGGATATTAACAGAAAACGGATATTCAATTCATCGTTCTGTCATGGTTGATATGTTCCCGCACACTCCTCACATTGAAATGGTGTTGTTATTTGAAAAATAGTATTTCCATCCTAAACTACTATTTTACTTTTTTCTAACTTCTCTCATATAATTTTTCATATGAAAACATTAACTTCAGCTTATGAAACTATGGTTTAGAACGTTAATTCGTAATAGTTTTTTTCAGGTTGGTTTTGGTATTCTTGTGATAATGGTTTTTGGTGGAATAATATTAAAACTGTTCGAGACCGGAGATATTACTAAAGGAGAGAATCCTTTTTGGTGGGCAATTGTCACTATGACTACGGTAGGATATGGTGATTTTGCACCTAAATCATCTGCAGGGAGGTTATTTTCTGTAATTGTAATGTTTGGAGGTATATCTCTGGTTTCATTGTTAACAGCTACAATATCATCCATATTTGTAGCAAAAAAAATCCGGGAGGGTAAAGGTTTGGAAAAAATTAACGTAAAAGATCATGTACTTCTATGTGGTTGGAATAAAAACGGAAGAAAAATCATAAAATCTATTGATCATTTATCCCGTGGGGGTCTAGAGATTGTATTGGTAAATGACTTAAGCGAAGAAAGAGTCACTTTGTTAAAGTCCCGGTTCCGGAATCTTAAGCTCCGTTTTGTGTCTGGTGATTTTACAAGAGAAAATATCTTGGAAAAAGCCAGTGTTAGAGAAGCAAAAACTGTGATCATTATTCCAAACGAAACTGATACAACTTTGAGCAGTCCCGATGAAAAAACCATTTTTGCTACAATGACTGTTAAAAGCATGGATCCGAATATTCGTGTTGTTGCTTATCTATTGGATAAGGAAAATCTTACTCACATAAAACGGGCAAATGTAGATGAGGTTGTGGTGAGCGATGACTTTGGGGCATATATGCTTGCTTCGCATGTAGTTGAATCTGGGGTGCCCCAAACTGTAGCAAACTTATTGAATGAAAGAACTGAATCCAGGTTTAAACGTCAGGAGATTCCTGAGGAATTCATCGGGAGACCATATTCAGTTTTATTCGATCATTTTCGAAATAAGCATGGCTGGGTGCTGGTGGGTGTATTCTCGATAGAGGAAAACCTCGGGATTAATTCAATCTTATCAGCGGACTCCTCATCCCTTGATGCTTTTATTGAAAATAAGTTAAAAGAGGGTGGAATATCTCTCCAAGAGGAGCAAAAAGTTAGCACGGTAATAAATCCGCGTGAAGAATATTTAATTAATGATGGTGAAGAAGCCGTCGTGATTTCTTGAGGGGTAATATGGATATAAAACAGTTAAGAAGTTTTTCAGTTTTTAAGGATATTTCTAATGAAGAAGCAGAATATTTTTGTGAGATAACAGAGGAAGTACGCATACCAAAAGGGAAAATATTTATTTCTGAAGGTGATGTTGGAGATTCAATTTATATGTTAGTGGATGGAGAAGTTGAAGTAAACCAGGCATTAACAATGAATTTAGACAGAAGGGGAAAAGATAATCGCGAAAAAGCACTCAAAAAATTTAGTAGTGATCAATCGCCGCCGCCTCTTTTTGGTGAGATGTCCCTGTTTAATGATAATGACCTGCGAACTGCTAATGTAAAATCGCTGACGGATTGTCATTTGTTCAAAATGATGAAGGAAGATTTTGTTCGGATCTGTGATACATACCCCGATACTGGATATAAAGTTATGTTAGCTCTCTGCCGGCTCCTGTGCAGGCGTCTTGTAAGTGCCAATAACAGTGTCCTAAAGTTAACTACTGCTTTCTCACTAGTATTAGAACGATAAAAAGAAGGTACTGTTTACTTCAGAATTGGCAGTGGTGAAGATTCTAGATGGATAAAGTTTTTAAACCTGCCGAGGTTGAGGATCATTGGTATCAGTCATGGGAGGAGAAAAATTATTTTCATAGTAAACCTGACCCCCGAAAAACACCTTTCACTATAGTAATTCCACCTCCCAACGTTACAGGTATGCTTACTATGGGGCATGTTTTAAATCACACAATTCAGGATATTCTCATTCGTAAAGCACGGATGGAAGGGAAAGAAGTCTGCTGGATCCCCGGTACAGACCATGCTTCTATTGCTACTGAGGGAAAAGTAGTTGAAATGCTTAAAGAACAAGGTATCGATAAGCGCAGTCTTTCCAGGGATGAGTTTTTAAAACATGCCTGGGAATGGAAGGAAAAATATGGTGGCATTATTATCCAACAGTTGAAAAAACTGGGCTGTTCTTGTGATTGGGAACGAGAACGGTTTACCATGGATACGGGTTATACTAAGGCCGTTTTGTCTGCTTTTGTAAAATTATATGAAAAAGGATTTATTTATAAAGGTCACCGGCTCGTGAACTGGTGTCCTGTTTCCAAATCAGCGATCAGCGATGAAGAGGTAATTCATAAGGAGATCAGCGGGCATTTGTGGCATTTTAAATATCCGGTTAAGGATAGCGACGAATTTGTGGTGGTGGCTACGACCAGACCAGAAACAATGCTTGGTGATACTGCGGTAGCAGTTCACCCAAAAGATGAACGTTTTTCCCATTTAGTTGGTAAAACAGTGATCTTACCACTGGTGGGACGAGAGTTACCTGTAATAGCTGATAGTTATGTAGACCCCGAATTTGGTACCGGTTGTGTTAAAGTTACCCCGGCTCACGATCCTAATGATTATTCTATGGGTGAACGTCATGATCTTGAATTGGTGAATATTATGAATGAAGATGCATCTATCAATAAAAATGCCCCAGAGGCATATCAGGCCTTATCCCGTGATGATGCTAGAAAAATGGTTGTTAAAGACCTTAAAGATCTGGGTTTATTAATCAAGACCGAAAATTATGTGCATAAGGTGGGTTACTCCGAGCGTGGACAAGTACCTATTGAATTTTATATGTCTGAACAGTGGTTTATAAGAATGGACGAGCTTGCCAAACCGGCACTGCAGGCAGTGGTTGGCGGAAAAATAAAATTTCATCCAGAACACTGGGTTAAGACCTATAAACATTGGATGGAAAACATCAAAGACTGGTGTATCAGCCGTCAATTATGGTGGGGACACCAAATACCGGTTTGGTATCATAAGAAAGACCCACAAAAAATGCACGTGTCTATTGAAGAGCCCGATGATCCTGAAAATTGGTATAGAGATCCGGATGTATTGGATACCTGGGCCAGTTCATGGCTATGGCCAATTGCAGTTAATGGTTGGCCGAAAGATAGTGAAGAATTGGATTATTATTATCCCACAGATGTTCTGGTGACGGGACCAGATATTATTTTCTTTTGGGTAGCACGGATGATCATGGCTGGTTATGAATTTATGAATGAGATACCCTTTAAGGATGTGTATTTCACATCTATTCTTAGAGATGAAACCGGACGAAAATTCAGCAAATCATTGGGTAATTCACCAGACCCATTTAAACTGTTTGATGAATATGGCACTGATGCCGTTCGTTTTGGAACCATGCTCATGGCGCCCCAAGGTTTGGATGTTCTGTTTTCGTCAAACAGACTTGAGGTAGGACGTAATTTTATGAACAAACTATGGAATGCCTCCCGTTTTGTGCTCATTAATCTGAAAGATGGTCGAATCCCTGTTATTAACTTTGGAAAGGCGGAACTGGATCTGTCGGAACGATGGATATTAAGCAAAATGCAGAAGTCTATTAAAGCCTATAACCGTCAACTGGAAAGATTCCATTTTAATGAAGCGGCAAAAGTACTTTATGATTTTACATGGAATGATTTTTGTGATTGGTACATTGAGATTTCTAAAATTTACTTTCGCAATAATGATCCAAAAAAAGGAGATATTGTTCGAGGAGTTATCGTTCATGTTTTAAAAACAATTTTGGCACTTTTACATCCTTATGCTCCGTTTATTACGGAGGAACTTTGGAGTCAATTTAAAGTCGAAAAAGATTTAGAGCTCATTGTTTCACCTTGGCCAGACTACCATTCGGAACAGATAGACATTAAGGCGGAAGATACAATGGGGTTTCTTCAGGATATTATTATCGCTGTACGAACTATCCGAAGTCAGATGAATGTTCCCCCGGGTAAAAAAGCTGATATGGTGGTTCGGATGCATGGGAATTCAAAATTTGTTCTGGAAAAATATAGTATTGTAATAAAAAATTTATGTGGGATCAGGGAAATAGAAGCCGGGAAATTTTTAGAAAAACCTCCGCATTCTGCTGTAGCGGTTATACGGGATATGGAAATTTTTATCCCCTTGGAAGGATTAATAAATGTAGTTTTAGAACAGAAAAGGTTGGAGAAAAGGAAAACGGATCTTAAAGTCTATATATCCGATACTCAGGAAAAGCTGTCGAAAGGAGATTTTTTAAATCGAGCACCAAAAGAAGTAGTAGAAAGAGAAGAAAAAAAATTGATAGATATGAATAATGAACTTAAGGTATTAACACTAAATTTGGAGATGTTGCAATGAGAATGAGTATTTGCCTTTTAATGTTTTCTCTTTTGCTTGGACAATCTAACCAAGCAGTTATGACCCTGTACAAAGATGGATTTGCTCTTGTAAAACAACCGGTAAACTGGCACAGTGTTCCATCTGGTGTCAGTACTATAAGGTATGACCAGCTTCCCTATGGATTGTTTGCTGATTCACCATTTCTCAAACTACAGGATGAGATTGTAATCCAATGGCAGAGGCTTAATACAAATATCTTTTCAGGAGAAGAGTTTTTTTCAAGGAAAGTTGGTGAATTTGTTGAAATTAAGATTTCAGGAGGAAAAGCTTATGAAGGAGTCCTTTTGGAATATAATAATGTAAGGGTTACTCTTCAGGTAAAATCAGAAGTGTTTTCTATTCCCCGTGATAAAATTGAATTAATTTCCATTGAAGATAAGATAGAAAACCCCCAGTTTAAACCTACCTTGATTTGGAAAATTAATCTGGATAAACCAATGCGAATCCAAGGTGAATTAATTTATTTAAGCGCCGGTTTTGATTGGAATGCAGTTTATCGTTTAGTTATGAACGATGAGGATAACCAGGCAAATTTAATTCCGGAAGCGATAATATCCAATCGAAGCAATGTGACTTTTGGCGATTTAACTCTGCAGCTGGTTGAAGGAGAACTTCATCGTTCTGGACAAAAGAAGATTTATTCCGGGAGTCAGCAGTTCGCTCGATCCAAAACAGGTTTAGCAGAAGGTACCCCGGTTTTTGCAGATCAAAAGTCTCTCGGGGATTATCATATCTATACCCTGTCAGATGTTTTAGATTTTAAGGGAGATGATAATATTACAGTTCAACTCTACAATCCGCGGGTGATAAATTATGGGAAAACATACATTTTTGAAAACA
>CAJXJG010000064.1 GCA_913054425.1 uncultured Fidelibacterota bacterium | reverse complement strand
GGAATTGAAATTCTCCATTTCTCCCAATTTATTCCCATTTTCATCGAATCGGATCAAAGTCCACGTTGCACTTTCTTGGATTAGGAATTCGGTGCCAGTTTCGCCGGGAATCGGATAAATCTGGTGTAAATAGTGATAAGCACTATCCAGTAAAATGGTGTTGAATTTCGTTTCTAAATCAATTTTCCCTGCCACCCATGAGTTCTTGGCAAGGTCTTTACCCACATAAAAGCATTTTTTCGACACGGTATCAATTTCTACGTCTGTCACATAAATATCGGGTTCAAGGATTTCCGAATCGCCACTGGGTGATAAATGGACGATCCCTGCATGAGTGGCTACCCAGCCTCCGCCAAAAGATGATAATGATGACGGCGAATCCAGTTGGTTAAATTTTACTACATGATTCCAACCTTCATTATAGGGCAAAAACCATACAATCCCGGAATCGGGGTTGGAGATCCACAGTCCATCACTGATTGGGTCCGAAGATATCTCGGCATCCCGACCGAATGGCATTCCGATATTAAAGGTTTCAATCTTTTCTCCCTCTTCATCTAATTTCATGATGTATCCATTCCGGGTCAGGACATGAATGCGATTTGTTAATTGGTTTACATCCAGGTCTAATGGATAATCGCCAATATCAATATATTCGGTTTCATTCAGGTCTGTGGAGAGCAAAATCACAGCCTTATCATAATAATCTGCTACTATAAAACGATTATCCGATTTCCGGTATTGGATGGCTCTTGGAGAAGAAACCGATTTGGATTTTATTAAATAACTTCCGTCCCAGGAAAGGATACGTACACTGTTGTCATCGAAATCAGCAACATAAATGGAATAGGGTCCAACCGTGACAGAGACAGTATCAGACAGGGGTGACACCATATAATCCGTTACTGCCTGGACCGCATAGGTGTAATTCTGGTAATAAGACACTGCACTGTCGGAATATTCGGTGGTAAAACCTGATACGGTTGCGTACTCAATTAGCCCCGCATTATTCACGGATTTATAGATGATGTAAGCCGATAGATCATTAATATTAATTTCATTCCAGGATATTCCCACGATGTCCCGAATGGGTACTAATTCCAACCCGGTCGGTTTTCCACCCGTGATTGGGTTTTCTACATCAAGTGGATTTAATCGATCCCGTTTGGAGCAGCTAAATAAAAATAATATTAAAGTAAAACTTAATATGACTCTATTCATGTTCCACATATGTAAGAATTAATATCTGTGAACAAACCTGGGAAAGGACCACCATCCAGCCTGACATTTTATCCAATTTCTCAGTGCGGTTCCATTCCGAACTCATTTTGTTGGGATCACCGCTATGGAGGTAATTGTCAAAGTGTTGGTCAGCCTTTGACTGGAAATACCAGGCCAGCCCGGCAAATGAAACAACACCTGTGAAAGACGCTGCCCGAATGACTTTTTTCTTAAATAGAATTTGTGGAATCCCACTGGGTACCGGGCTTACCTGGCTTAATGTATCTCGGGGGGAATCGCTCACTGAAAGGGGGCAAGCGGAAAAATTAATTTTTTCCTGCCCCATGAGAAAGGACACGAGGATAATGAAACCGATAATTTTCTTCATTGATAATACCGCAGCATCTTTTTTACATCCTGGGTCATAAATCCCTTGCCCACTCTCCAAAATCCTGTAATCGGTTTCCCTGTTTCAATCTGCCATTCCAGACTTCCGTTTTTAATATTGATCCCGGTTAATGTTCCGTCAGCGAAAGGTAGAATACAAAAATCCCCGGAGTAAGATAGCGTGTGTTTCACCAAACCGCGTACAGGCAGATCAAACTCTTTTTGTTCACCGCTGGATTGTGAGAAACTGATCATGTCCCCATTTTTGCTGATCAAGATGATGTGGTCTCCGTTAGGTAGCAAAAAAACATCGGCAATGGATTCCCAATTGATTTCATCTATTTTATTGCCTGTTCTTTTGTCTAAAATGAAAACGATATTCCCATTTACAATCACTAGTCTGGAATCCCCTCCACGAATAATCTTTGATTCATGTGTCAATCCCAGGTCGGCCTCCCAAATCAGTTTGTCTATCTCCAATGCTTGGAGAATGCCGTTATCCTGAATCACAAAAAGGAATTTTCCATCCTGTTGCAAAGAAAGGATTCCCTGGCGATACTTCCATTCTGTAATTAGATCACCGCTATCTACCGATAAAAATTTCACTTTATTTCGAGTGGCAATTGCAACCTGGGAATCATTCACAATAGCTAACCCGGAACTGATCAACCCTTTTTCCGTTCGTTTCCAGCGCAGTTTACCTAAATCCAGGTCATAGAAGCCCACCAATTCACCTTTCCGGGATGTAAATGCAAATCCATCTTCTGTGGTGTGTATTTTTACATTGGAGAATTTCCTCAGGTTTGGATGCCATTTAGATCCTTCCGGTTTCCCAGATAAACTATTCAGGATAAATGCTGTGCTCCGATGGGTAAAAACCAATGCCATACTGTCATTGATAGGGAAAACGTCCTGAAAGGGTTCATTGAACTTTTCTTCCCATTTCAAGTCCGGTTTTTGAGATAGGGAACCTAAAGGTTGCCGCACCCATTCCGTGTCCAGGATCACTGATCCGTAACAACCATAAAACCAAAGGGCTGTGAATAGAAAAATGAAATGAGTAGCATATCTCATCGCTTAGAAATCCCACCCAAAAAAGAATTGCACAAATTTTTCTTGGGGCCGGATATTGACGTGTTCAGCTTTCCAGCCCAAATCCAAACGAAAGACCAATGCACCCAACAATGCAGCACGGAACCCGAGTCCGGTACTAGATAAAAATCCCGGGAATTCCTGTTCCCAAGCATTTCCTAAGTCCAAAAAAATTGCACCCCGTATGGGTGCCAGCCAAATTGAACCTGATTTAAAATTCATTTCCAGCTTTTGAGCAAAAGGGAATCGTAATTCCTGGTTGAACATTATCATTTTTCTTCCTTTGATCTCACTCCACCGGTATCCGCGAATGCCCCAACTTCCGCCGATGTGATAGCGTTGGATATCCTCGCCTTCATTCATCCAGATCATCGTCCGCTGCGCCAGCGTGATGCGAGGGCGGATCTGCCAATAACTTCGAAGGTCTATCCAGGTTGTGAAGTTGTGGTAACGTCCACGGGAAAAATCATAGGTCGGTCCCGCAGTGATCCGAGCTCGCCAGCCGTCCAGGGGCCCCGTCACAGTCCAAAGACTGTTATCATGGATCAGGGAGAAAAAATTGGAAATGAACAGAAAATTTTCCGGATCATCAATGTAATTATCTTTCATTGAATACCAAAGGCTGGAACTCATTTCGATTCTCCGGTGAATTGAATATGGAAAGTTCAGGGCGCCTCTGATTCCAGCGGTTCTCTCGAAGAAAAACGCTTGGTAAGGATTGAAATATTCATTCGCGAAATGAAAGGCACTTATTCCCCAGTTGGGCCGCCCGGTCATATTCAAATACGTGACAGCAAGATTCCAGTGATCCATGATCTCTGCTTGGGTCTGGGCAGAATTGTTCAAGAGAAAATGGATATATCGGTTCCCCAATTGATCGGATAGGGATAATTGCGCGCCACCTAATACGCCGTAGATTGGGTCCATAGCCACGGCTGTCTGTGCAAAATCGAGTTTGTAACGAAGTTTGAATGGCATGTTCCGTGTCCTCTCTCCCTTACCGATGGAGGGAGGCCAGATGGATTGGGTTTTTGGTTCAATACTGGAGGGTGTCCAGGAAACGGAATGAATGGAGTCCAATTCCAGCGCAGCCACCTGATAACTGTAATTCTGGAAGACACCTGCCACCACACTGTCGGAATTCATGGGCCGGAATTGAGAAATTCCCGTATGAAAATTTGTACGCTGTGTCAATCGTCTCTCGCTGATGTGGAGAGACCAAATATTGTTCATCCCCGTCTTGTCTGATAAAAAATGGATGGCGCTAGCGGATGAATCCCAATTGGGGAAGGATTTTGTATGATCATCATCCAATAACAGTCGAATTTCATTCGACTTGAGATTCAGTGCATATAGGTCAAGTCCGCCATTGAAAAAGTCATTATTCCGGTCGGAACTGAACAGGATCGTTTTTCCATCGTCTGTAAAGGATGGATCCCGATCCGTGAAAATATCGTTGGTCAGGTTCACCAGATTATTCGAGGAAATGGTAAAAAGGTAAATATCTGAATTTCCGTTGTAATGCTGACCGGTAAAGGTGATTTGGTTACCATCTTTGGAAAAGCGGGGTGAATGAATGGTCACCAAGCTGTCATGGCTGACGGTTTGAAGTATTTTGCCGGATTGACGGTCCAACAGATGAAGTACATCCTGACGGTGTGCTTTTACACCCAGGACAATCTGATCTTTAAATACATCAAATCCGGACTGCAGAAAATGTAAAGATTCCAGGTAGGGGGTTTTCCCTGTGGTTCTGATCCGTTTTTTGGTTTCTTCATAAAGTGGTTGATCGTAAACCGCCGGATATCCATCCCGGCTTGAGATATAGATCACGTGCCGTTTTTGCTCAGAATCCAGATAAGATACGGGGAAAATGTTCAACCCTTCCCGGGTAATTACGGTTTCGGATTGGGCCGCTGGATCTTCTCCGGTTAAAGCATGGGAATAATATTGTCGCAAGGATTGGTTCCATTCTGCCTGCAAGGTCTTGAATGATTTATGGGAGATAAAGGCAAGAGCATCTTCGAAGGAATCATAAATCCAGGTGTTTTCCATGAGCCAGCGAATCTGCTCAATCCCATTTTCCTGCTCAAACCACCGCAGGAAAGATTGCCCTTCTTTGTACGACAAATATCCACCCACCTGGTTCAAGGGAATTAATGTGCCATGAAGCAATCGGTCACGGATGACCATATCGGACTGCGTATCCCAGCCCACGGACCACCATTCAGCCAGTCCCTCGGTAAACCAGTGGGGAAAGGCCGGTGGTCGGGAAATATTTTTGAGTCGAACCGGGTCCATGATCTTGCTGAATGTGAATACATGAGCCAGTTCGTGAACCAGGACATTTCGAAATAATGACAGGTCGCCCATATAGGGGATCACAACCCGTCCCTTGCGGTGCTCAAAAAATCCGCCCACACCCTCAGGAATCAACATGGGCAGGACATTGGTTTGCTGGAAATGGATATGGTTACTGTAGATGATCATGGGGACCGTATCCCGGAGGGTGTGATTAAATTTTAGTTCTAAGTCAGCATAGGCATTTTCCAGGATCGAAGCCGCCATGCCCGCAATAGCTTTTTCTTCCTTATAATAATAAATATGAAAATGATCCGTTTTCAGGATCTGCCAATTAAATTGCTCGTATTGGATCTTATTTTGGCCAAAATAAAATTGGGCAGATAGACCATTCAGGACGATCAGAATGGAGAGGAAAAGAAATAGACCACAGGTTCGAATCAAGACCATTAGAAAACTTACAAGGGATGGAAGATATAGGCTAATTGATTAGCGCATTAATTTAGGTTTAAAATGGACATGCATCTAAAATTGATTGTTTAATAAAAATGATAGATATTATAAAAATCGTTTTTTTGAAAACAATTCCAGAGATGGAAGGGTTTTTTATTTTTTTTAGATAAGTTCCGCCCCTGTTTTAATTCGTCATTCATAAAAGGAAATAATTTTGTTCCGAATTTTATCAATCTTTTTTACTCTAATCATACTTTGCTCCAGCGTTGAAGCTGAAGACACATTCACCCTTCATGGGCAGATTCAGTTCAATGATGATGGCGAAGGAAATGGTGGATCTGACGTTTGGGGTTATACAACGCCCGCTGGGGAAGATTATGCCATCATGGGAATTCTGGAAGGGGTCGTGATCATCCGTGCAGAAGATCTGGCCATCATCGATACAATTTTGGGTCCCATGCAGGATGATCCATACTATCATCGCGATATAAAGACGTTTGGCCATTATGCCTATGTGGTTTCTGAAAACACAGGAATAAACGAAGGGATGCAAATCATCGATATGTCCGGTCTCCCTGAAAGCGTGGAATTGGTGGGTACCTATTCCTATAACGAACATGTGAGGTCCCATAATATGTCCATAGATGCAGCTACGGGATTTGCTTACATCTGCGGTCAGACCCATGAAGGGTTTCGTGTGGTGGACATCAATAATCCTGAAAATCCTGATGATATTAATTTTGTTTATACTGAACAGATTCATGATGTTTTTGCCAGGCAAGATACGGTGTATGTTGCTGAAGGTTGGCGGGGGACCTTCTCTATTCATGATTTAAGCAATAAAAACAATCCTGAATTGTTGGCACGTGTGGAAATTCCCTATAATGGCTACGTTCATAATATTTGGTCATCCGAAGATGGAAAATATGTGGTCACAACCGAAGAAACAGAACCTATGACGGTTAAGATCTGGTCCGTTGAAGATTTGGAAAACATTCATGAAGTAGGAGAATATCTCGGGGATAATTTGGTAGCACATAATGCGCAGGTTATAGGAACGCGGATTTTCCTGTCTCATTATACTTACGGGATGGTTATCATTGATTTCAGTGATCCGACAGATCCGGTTGAGTCTGCTCATTTTGATACTTTTCCTCAACATGATGACCCCTCGCCGCCCTGGCTTGGAAATTGGGGCGTTTTCCAGTACACCGAAAATGGATATGTTTATGGAAGTGATTTGGATGGATTATTCACTGTCATGAAATATCAAAAAGGATTGGAAAATGGTGTCATTTATGGTGATGTGAATGAAGACCAAATTGTCAATGCTATGGATCTTGCATTTTTGGTGATTGTGGTCCTTACTGATCAAGTATTAACGGAGGCACAATGGACGAGAGCTAACTTAAACTTCGATGAAGTAATTAATATCATGGATATTTTCCACTTAACAGAATTAATCAACAATTATTAAATAAATGAAAAAATTTATTATCATTATTACAGTTTTGTTCTTACAAACAAGCTGTTTCAACTTCAAATTTGATCTCAAGATTGAAACAGAAAAAAAGTCTGTGACGGAAAGATTCCATGAACTTCTTGCAGAGCAGTGGGAAAAGAGGATCATCAGAAGTCCGGAATGGGCATCCCGTTTGGGAGATAATCGATTCAATAATAAACTGAATGATGTCTCCTATGAAACGATTTTAAAAAGACAGGGAGAAACAAAAGACCTCCTTGAAACAGTCAAAGAAATTGACCGATCTAAACTTTCGGTGGATGATCAATTGAATTATGATCTTTATCTTCACGGGATCGAAAAAAGTATCGAAGGATTCCAATTCCTGTCCTATTTAATGCCGATAGACCAAATGGGCGGGATCCAGATCGGGTTTGCTGGAATCTCAAATTATATGCCATTCAAAAATATAAAGGATTATGAGAATTACCTTGCCCGGATGAGAGCTTTCCCAATAAAAATGGATCAAACGATTGATCTTATGAAACGGGGTGTGGAAGCAGGTTGGGTTCCAGCAAAAATTATCTTGGGATCCGTGCCCGATCAGATCAAAGCTCAATTCGAAAAACCGATCGATGAATCCCCGCTTTTTAAGCCATTCAACGAATTCCCCGAATCCATTACAAGCGAAGAACAAAACCAATTAACAGACGAAATGAAATCGGTTTTGAAGGAAAATGTCTATCCGGCTTATGAATCATTATTCACTTATTTCAATGAGTCCTACCTGGCCGCTTGTCGGGAATCCATTGCCTGTGAGTATTTCCCCAATGGTGCCGTGTATTACAAGTACAAGATTAAGAGTTATACAACCACCGACAAAACGGCTGAGGAAATTCACCAAATTGGACTTGATGAAGTGGCCCGGATTCGGGCTGAAATGATGGCAGTGGTTCATGAGGCTGATTTCAATGGATCATTCGACGAATTCCTGACCTTTCTTCGCACCGATCCCCAGTTTTATTTTACTTCGGAAGATGAGTTGTTAAATGAATATAGAATGATTTGTAAAAAAGCAGACGCACAACTGCCCAAATTTTTCGGTTTGCTGCCACGATTGCCTTACGGTGTAAAACCGATCCCGGATTACCAGGCACCAGCATCACCCACGGCTTATTATTATTCTGGATCACAGAAAGCTGGTCGAGCTGGATTTTTCATGGCCAATACATACAAACTTGAAACACGTCCAAAGTATGAGATGGAAGCGCTCTCTATTCATGAAGCGGTTCCCGGGCATCATCTCCAGATCACCCTGGCACAGGAATTAGAGAATATCCCAAAATTCAGGCGTTATGGCGGTTATACCGCATTTGTGGAAGGGTGGGGACTTTATTCCGAAAAATTAGCGGAAGAAATGGGGTTTTATGATAATCCCTACAGCAAGTTTGGTCAGCTCACCTATGAAATGTGGCGCGCATGCAGATTGGTTATAGATACGGGAATGCACGCGTTGGGGTGGACACGACAGGAAGCCATCGATTTTATGCTCTCAAATACTGCCAAAACAGAGAATGATGTGACCGTTGAGATCGATCGGTATATCGCATGGCCGGGACAAGCCTTGGCTTACAAAATAGGCGAATTGAAGATCCGTGAACTCCGAGCCAAAGCAGAAAAAGAAATGGGAGACGATTTCAATATTCGTGATTTTCATGATGTGGTTTTAGGGAATGGCGCTGTGCCATTGGACATTCTTGAAAAACATGTGAATGAATACATTTTGGAAAATAATTAAGCACATTTCAGTGCTTTGAATTAAAATGCTATTTTATCTAATTTCTCGACTGTGCGAATCATTCTCCAATTTGCTCTCGTATTGGGGATCCTTTATCAACCCCTCCACGCATGCCGGCTCTGGGCCGTTTGTGTAAAATCAGGCC
>CAJXJG010000063.1 GCA_913054425.1 uncultured Fidelibacterota bacterium | reverse complement strand
TAAGGGTTTCCACCAATTTTCCTGTGATGTCATAAATTTGTAGAGACGCAGCATGCTGCGTCTTTACACCATTATTGGGAATTGAAAACGAAATGGTTGTAACCGGATTAAACGGATTTGGGTATGCCGGATGTAAGGCAAAGGTGGATGGGACGGCTAATAGGGACTTTCTCAAAATCCACTGTTCAACCTCTGGATTAAAGGTAATTTGCTCATCACTAAACAATGAGATTGCTTCGCTCCATTTCATTTCGCTCGCAATGACAGGAATTAACTCCCAATTTTTACCATCGTTTATATTGCAGTTAACCATAAGTGGACTGCCATTATTCATCACTTCAATTACACATTCCTCGGTTGAACAGAGTTTGGTATCGCCGGAAAAGCGGAGGTCTCTGGCACCAGTCGGTGGTTTTGGCGGAAGACTAAAACTCAACGGATTTTCTACTTCAATTTTGTTACCGAAATAAAGGGTATGATTTCTAAACTTGAGAGTGTTTGCATTGTCCGGTTTTTGTGCAGTAACCATCCTGGTTGCTTCTGAAGAAGTAGATAATATAATTTCCCCTTCGCCTGTGCTTCTGAGCCAGTAGCCGTAGCCCGGTTCAATTGATTCAGATTCAACATAGCCATCTTCAAAACCATAAATGGTTCCGGGAATGATAAGATCATTAGGATCAATTATATTTTGAATAGTAACCACTGTTGAAATTCCCGAAATCAGGTTCCACCCTTCCATGATGGAAATCGGTAAATCTGTTATAACTGACCCGGAGATTGAAACGTTTCCATCTTCAGGAAAGCGGAGCCAGTAACCAGTTCCGGGAATAAGGTTTTCTTCCGAAACATATTGGCCGTTAAATGAAAACAGTGTATTAGCCACTGCATTTGGAAACAAGTTCTCATAATTTGAATTCTCTACGTTCAGGGGAAGTCCAACCATGTTCCATCCTGAATTCACCATGAACTCCACATCGTCAACAGGAGGCTCTGTGCTGCCGGTTGGCGGAAATTCTACGACATCAATCCAGGCGCAGTCTTCTTCCATCTCCGTTGATCCTCCTCCGCCGTCTTTCACATAACTCCAGGTAAAACTATATTCTCCCGGTGAAACAGTATATGAAATATACATCCATGGTGTATCACCCTCAGGTGTGGGTTGAAATTGTCCCATTTCCTCCCCGTTTATGTAAAAGGTCAATCCGTCATAAAAATAATTTCCTGACGTGCTGTATTCGGAAGCTACTCTGTAGTGAAATCCGATGGAGCCATACCCTGTGACTTCCAAATCGAGTGATAAATTCGAGGCTTCATTATCATCAATATCTCCTGAACGGACGGAATAGATCCCATCATATACAGATTCTGTATCAAAATACCATTGCGCATTTCCATCTGAACTCCAATCGTCAGAAAATTCGTTTGATTCAAAGGATTCTGTGTAGAACGTGTACATTTCCAATTCAATAAAAAAATCATCGGCAGTTATCGTCACCGGCATATCTACTGTAGAATAATTAACCGCTTCAGCATGAACGGTATAATTGTCTTCATAAACAGCCGGAAATGAAAAATAACCACTATTATCAGAATAAATCAGGTTGTCCGGATCACTGCTCAAACTTAACTGAGCCTGCGCAATGGGAACTCCAGTGTATCCGTCAGTAACCTGGCCAGTAACAGGAATCATAAGAACTGGGTCAAGCTCTACATCTAAAACCGTTTGTTGTAACGGTGATATGCCTACATTATTTATTGTTGTTGATTCATAGCCTAATGCCGAAAAAGTCACATCATATGATCCCATTTGAAGAAGACGGTAATATCTTCCAAAGAAAAGATCACTTTCATACGGTTTTCTGAATTCGCCTGTGTTATCAATGCCATCAATATAAATTTCGGCGATTACAGGATCACCGCTTTCAGCATCGGTAATATGCCCCGTCAAAGTCTTTCTATCAACACGCCCTAAGAGTATGAGAGCAGCCTCAAGATTGTCCTCACAAATTCCCTCAACCTGGCTGGCAGGCGGAATAAATTGGGTTGCTAATTCGATTGTGAATGAAAAAACACCATGCTCTCCGTAAGCATAGTCATCAGTGGTTCCACTGGCTGGATATAATTCCCAGGATGGAATCGGATCGTAATATCCTCCATCCTGCCCTGGTATTGTAAAGGCCATTTCATTAGCTAATTCTTGAAGTGCATAATGATCAGGTGCCTGCACACCATTTCCATACCCAAATGGAAATAGAACAAGTTCACTGTAGGCGTGGTATGTGATACCAGTAACAAAATGATGAGCTCCTAATATATCTCTCATTGCCTGAATTTCGGGTTCAGAGAATGCTGATGGGCCACGGTAGGTTTCGCTAAATGTATCACCGGATGAACCCTCTCCTCCCCAATTCCAGTCATAATTCCTGTTAGGGTCAACGCCATCCCCGCCGCCAAAATTTATTGATCCATTTCCATTGTTGTCCCTGATATTTTTTCTCCACCAGAGATCAACTTCATCAGTGACAATTTTATGACCATTTGGATTCACCAATGGCATAAACCAGATCTGTTTATTATTAACCTCATCAGTAATTGTTGGATCATTTCCATAATTAGAGATTATGTGATTCAAAATATACATATTTACCTCAAGACTAATTGGCTCCCGGGCATGATGCTCCGCCATATAAAACACGGAGGGTTCATCCTCCTCCTCTTCCACGTTATCCGAAACTTTCATTGCCCAGATTTCATGATTATAATCATTATAATATGAATTGCCGGCCATTGAATACTCTTTACCACGGGTATTCCCGATATCATAGAGTTTACATATATCCGGATATTGTGATTCCATTTCCTGGAGGTCATCCAGAAGCTCATCATAATTGCGGTATCCATATAAATCTCGAACATTCCCTAAATTTTGCCTCAGCTGATCTTCAGTTTGTGTAACAGTTATCTGAAAACCCCGGGTTAAGAGTTCCTCATATTGAGATTTCAAAACCACCAAATCCAGGAATTCCCCGGGCTTGAAAGCAGCAATATCATAATCGGTTTCGTTAAATTCAGTTAATACAGCTTTATCCGGATCTACAAACCTGACCACCATTCTTTCTTCGGCAGCAAGGCCTGATAGAATCATTCCAATTCCGGCTATCAACAGTTTATTCAACATCAATTTCATCTTATTTTTTTCATATCAAAATTAAAGAGGAGCACATTTGCTCCTCCAAGTTTACATTATTATTCGAGGATATTTTCCCTCCTTCGTTCCAAAATAATTTCCATTTGAAATTATGTCTCTATTTCATCAATAACATTTTCCTTACCAAATGGAATGAGCCTGCTTCCAGCACATAGATATACACACCACTGGCAACAGGTTCACTGTTTTGATTTGTTCCATTCCATCTGATGGTGTGATATCCAGCTCTATATGTTCCTGAAACAAGATTTCGGACTTCCTCACCCTTGAGATTATACACTTTCAAAGATATTTTATTATCTCTTGGTAATTCAAATTGTATCTGCGTAACCGGGTTAAACGGGTTTGGATAGTTTTGAGAAAGACTAAATGATTCAGGTATTTCAGATGCTTTCCTCAATTCAAGGTTTGAGATTTCCCCGGAGACTTCCAACACTCCCTGTCCGGTTAGTGTAAATTCTTCGTGTGTCATAGGATTTATCAAAACCCAGTTCATGTGTTTAGCATCATCAATTATTACATCATAAGAAATGATAAGCTGATCTGAATTATTCATGATTTCGATCGTCCCGGACTCTTTTATACACTTCATATTGTCTGCAAAGCGTACGTCAAAACCTCCTGCAGGTGGTTTTGGAGGAAGGGTATAACTAAGCGCTTCCCTGTCAGGTATTTCTACACCGAAGTAAAGTGTGTTGCCGTTAAAAGAAATTGTGCTTGCATTTTTCAAAATTGCACGATCTTGAATTGTGAGTTTAGCTGATCCAATATCTGATGATATAGTTACAATTCCTTCTCCATAAGAACGAACCCAATACCCAAATCCCGGATCGATGGAATTAGCATTTTCATACCCATTTTCAGTAAATCTGTATAACGTATTCGGAACAATCAATTCGGAAGGATCAATGAAAGCGCCTCCAATCTCAGATCCCCCGGCGATCATATTCCAATGTTCCATCAAATTCACATCAATTGAATAAATCATTTCTCCGGATATTGTATTTGATCCCTGTTCATCGAAACGCACCCAATAGCCAGCGCCCAGATTCAACTCTTGTTCCTGTTCATAGCCATTGTCTCCAAACGAATACAGTGTATTCTCCACAGCATCAGGATAAACAGACATGACATTGACATCTTCCACATCCAGAGGCAGCCCGACCATATTCCAATCTTCGAAATGATCAACCGTTATTTCCACATTCATGTCAGCTCCGACGGTTAATATAACGGGAACAGAAATATTATATTCATCCGGATCATTACTGGCAATAATAATTGAAGCAGAATATTCACCTTCCTCAAGTTCTTCAGCATTAAGGGTCACGATTAAATTTGCAGTGCCATCAGGATCAATACTGCCGCTCATTGGTGAAACTGTTATCCATGGATCTTCTGCATAGAACAGGATGGCCATTTCATTATGAAGATAGGATGCATTGAATACTACCTGCAGGCCATCTGTACCGGTCTCATTTTCGATCCCCACTGTACACCCATCCCCGGTGTCAACTGTCTTATACTGGTAAATTATCGTACCATTTTCATTAATAATCACCTGGAAGGTTTCTTGACCTCCACCACTTCCATAATGGGGAACACCGTCCCATTCTACGATAAATCTATCACTTTCTCGATGATAGTAAATTGTACCGCCATTATTCGGATTTAAATCATCCCACAAAATAGCCAACAGCGAATTAGGTTCTCCTGAACTTGGTATTTCTTGATTGGAATAAGCAGTGGATGACGACGTAAATGAAATGAAGCCATTGCTGCAAATATTGACCATATCATAAAAATTACCGTAAAAACTGAAGTCAAATCCTAATTCAATTGATCCCCATGAATAGTCATCCATATAATCTCCAGTGAGTGCTGTACCTACAGAATTAATCTCAAACCAATCGTAATTCGGTCCACCGCTTTCATCGCTGTCAATCCAGTAATATCCAAATTCATCGGGACCGCCAAAACCTTTCTCAGAACGTACTCCGGGGCGGGTATCTATTTCTCCCTTGCTCAATTTATAACTCACAAAATCAGCGGATTGTCTACTTTCCGTAGCAACAACCACACTATAGTTCAAAATACCTTCACCGGAATTGGTAATGGTAAGAATTTGCTCTATCGTTCCACCGGATTCCAGATTTGCTTCAATACTCATCGGATTAACGGAAATATCAGGATACTGGGGCGGAGATCCGGAGGGGAAAATGACATAATCAATCCAGGCGCAGTCATTCCCTTCAGACACACTCCAATCTTTTTCGTATACCCATCTGAAAGTATGTTCACCATGAGCTACCGGATAAGCTGCCGGCAGCCAGTCCACTTCTCCTGACCAGGCACCCATTTCTGATCCATCAATGTAAAACCTGAGATAGTCATAACTGGCTTCTGAGGATACTTTATAATAAAAAGAAATTTCTCCATCGGTTGTCACGTTCACCGAGACATACATCTCTGAAGTCTGATTGTTGGCAATAGCACCAGATTGGGCGCTATAAGTTCCTTCATATGCCTCAGTGGAAATAGTCCATGGACCATTACCGCCAAATTCCCATGGATAACCAGAGAAACTTCCCATTTCAAAATCTTCAAGAACCAATCCGACTGATAGAGTGAAACTATCGGTGGTATTGTAATCATTATCAGCAGAAATACTTAAATTGAATAAAACGTTGTGACCAATTTCTGTATCTTCTGATACGGAAACACTAAAAATCACTTGAGCACTTGAATAAGCGTCCAGGGATTCGAGATTACCAGCATCAACATTAAGAGTCAAAAAAGGATCAAAGGTGGAAAGTAGAACACTAAGATTGTGAGCTACAGCGCCGCCATTATTATCAAGAGTGACACCAATGTCTGCCGATTCACCTGGGTCTAACCGCCCATTACCATTATCATCATTTGTAACCTGTATGGTTCCAGAATAAACAACGGGTGCGTAGGCTGTCATATGCAGGCTGCTTTCCCATGTATCTTCATCAGCGATTATAGATGCTGTTAATTCAAAAAGATGGTCATCCGGTACTGAATTGGATACAGTGAAGGAATATGCATAGGTTTGGGTAAAAGTACCCTCTGGCGGAATTGTTCCGAATCCTTCAGAATCATCTATCAGGGTGATATATTCATCATCTTCTGAGAGAGTCATTTCCACATCCGTAGCAGGATCACTCCCTACATTTTCCAATGTCACCGTAATGAGAACAGTTTCACCAAATTCCACCACCTCATCACCCCCAGCATTAACTGTAAATTCATCTATTGTCACATAAGGGCCATCCAAAGGAGTGACCAGAACCTGGTTCATCACCGGCTGAAATTGAGGCTTTGTGATAACAATATCTGCCATACCGGGCTCATAAATAGGTGTGATTGGCACTTCAACTATTCCTTGCTCACCAATCATCGCTGTACCATGCAAAGTGCCATTGAATGAAATGGCAACGTAGGAACCAGGTTCTGCTGACACCTCAAAGAAATCAATTCCAACTGGTAAAACATTCATATAATTCACAGAATTAACCTCACCCTGGGATTGGTAAATCACAAGCGATGGATCTCCAAGCACATTATACGCCTGCCAGTAATAAAGCGGGCTCGAATGAGACGGATAGCCCTGAATGTCAACTTCAGTAACCGCTAAATTTCCCACAAATACCAATGCATCCGTGGATACATATTCACTTACAAATGGTCCGTCAAAAAGTCCCCAGGATGTCTCTTCATAGGTTGGCACATGACCACCGTTATCCCCTGAAATTGGAAATGCTCCAACGGCCCAGTAAAAATCTTCGAACCAGTACGAAGAAGGTGATGAACCAATATAGGCAACTGCCCCGCCATTCACCTTTCGCATCCATGTTTCACCGATACATTCAGAATAACCAAAATCTCCGGTAAGGCAGGCATTACCAATAGCTAAAGGATACATATCAGGATTATTGAAATTATTTACATCTGACTGGGATAAATAGGGCGAACTCCATTCGGTTTCCGCACCATGGGCAGTGTATAAAATAACACCAAGGCCTTCATCCACCGTATCGTAACAACCGGAATAGCTGTTCAAATAAGAATTGATTTGACTAAAACCATATGAGGAATTGTAATAATTTTCTGTTCCATATAAAATTGTCGGTTGACCCACTGCAGGATTCCAATAGCCATCGGCACCGGCAATAAGAGTTACATTATCCAGGTAAGATGGATTTTCAAATTCATATTTCTCATAATACAAGGTTTTATCGATTTGAGCCTGGAGCTGTGTCGTATTCGTCGCAGAAAATCTGCCATAATACATTTCCGGAAAATAATCGCCGTCAACAGTGCAATAATAAAGATCAGTTTTTTTATTACTTGCAGAACCGTTGGAAGAAGCAGGAACCTGTTGAACATCCCCGACAAAAAGTACAAAGGATGGTGCAGGATCGTCAGGAGTACCATTGTTATAATGTCCAAAAATCCAGTTTTGAATATTCGCAACGGATGATCCAATTTCGTTGGTGTAGCCGATTATGACCTCAAATCCTTTCATGGTTTTCCAGTCAATAAATGGCTGCAGCACAGTTTCAAACATGGGATCGGAAACAATAAGGTATTTCACTGGAAATGTTGTTAAATCTGGATGATCGGGGTAATCCTGGTCTCTGCTATTCATCACACTTTGATAAACGACGTCAAAATAGGGTGAATAGGTAGATGCTTTGATGTACCCGGTCAATTCATGATTGCTGCCGGTTAAATCAACCTGTACAACCAGGTCATTGTAAACACGAATCCTGTTTGTGGTTGGATTATAACGCACCGGTGCCAGCACGACCCGGGCAATTCGCATTCCACGCAAGGTGCCAAGCACTACTATGGATGCCAGTTCATGATCTGAAAATGTGTCTCTGCTGTAGGCAGTTTCTTCATATTCAAATTTAACTTTATCCATATCAGCACTTTTAGAGATAGAGGGCTGAACCGGCATGAGTTTTTGAGTAATACCTAATTCTTCGAGAGCATACTCTTCAATAGTAAATCCGGTCACACGAATGGACACTTCTGCACCAAAAGGTATTTCTATCAGTTCTTTCCTGGCAGGGAGCTTTGGTGTACCAATAGCGCCTATATAATGACCTTGAGGGATGCTAATCTCAGAAAAAACCCCTTCTTCTGTCTCTACATCAAATCCATTGATATGAGAAATCTCATATCTCAGCGCTATTTTTTCATTAGTATTTTCCAGTAGGGTAAGATCGGTATTATCTGGATATAAATTTATACTGTAGCTCTCTCCAAACAAAAATGTAAGCGGCAAAATGAAGAGCATTCTCATTGATTTCTTTAACACCAAATAATCTCCTCGGTACGGGTCAGGTACCATTTACTGGAAAATCTATTGGATAATACTATATCCAGAACAATTTTTATGTGAGAGTCATCACATCGTAAATACAGAGGAAAATTAAATAAAAATTTACATGATTTTCCTAAATATTTTTGCAACATTTTTATGCCATGACTGGTCAAATCAGTCTAAGATTTTTTTAAACTAGGTATAAAACCAACGAAATACAACAGTAATTTACTCACAATTCTCTCCTATAATTGTACGCCCGGGAGGATTCGAACCCCCAATCCCCTGGTCCGTAGCCAGGTGCTCT
>CAJXJG010000062.1 GCA_913054425.1 uncultured Fidelibacterota bacterium | reverse complement strand
CTGGCAAACATGGCTGGAAAGTTCAGGTTCTGATTTGTCAGATGGTGAGTGGGGTGTGCGGGCAAATATTACTTTTGAGGGTGTTGATGTAACCTATAATGTGTATCGGGATCAAGTACAAATTATGAATGGATTGACAGTGAATATGTATTCAGACCTGGATGTTGAGAATAACGTGGCTTACACTTATGCCGTGAGCGCGACCTATTCTGGTGGAGAGGAGAGTGAACTGTCTGAATCCATCACACTGACTCCGGAAGCCGACACGGTTTATGATCTGGCCTATGATGACGGTACCTCAGAAATTGGGTTTAATGCAGGTGGCGGAAATTTTACTGCAGTCCGGTTTACTACTGTAGGAAATGATGACCTCATTCGCATAAAATGGTATCAGGAGGGTGATGGAGGTGCTTTCTATCTGAAAATGTGGGAAAATAGTGGCGGCATTCCCGGTGATGAAACATATAGTACAATCGTCAGTGGTGGAACTGATGGGTGGAATGCAAGGGAAATGATGGATGAACAAATTACCCTGAGTGGAACGTTCTGGGTTGGCGCTAAAGAGTTCAGCTCTACCAAGCCATTTGGACTTGATATGGATAGCGATTCAGGGAATTCCTATTTCCAGATTGGCACTGGAGGCTGGGAACCAATCGCTAATTCAGGTTTATCCGGTAATTTAATGTTTAGAGTTTCATTGGATCACCCGGAGGGAGGCACCATTAGTTTGGATGTAGATAATATGGCGGACTGGAACCTCGTGGGCTTACCTGTGGGTGTAGAAGACCCCAATCATATGAGTGTTTTTCCTGAGGCTATTGATGGAACGTGTTATTCCTTTGGAAATGGATATGAATTGCAGGATGATCTCGTCTCCGGAAATGGTTATTGGTTAAGGTTTACGGAAAGCGGAACCACCACAATTAATGGTGAATATTTAGAGAGTGTGAATGTCTCTTTAGTGACAGATTGGAATTTGATTTCAGGTTCTTCCGACATGGTATCAGTTGATAACATTGATGATCCTGATGATCTTATTATTCCCGGAACTGTTTATGGATTTGGCAACGGATACGAACAAACGAATGACTTATATCCGGGTAAAGGATACTGGGTACGCTCATCAGGTACTGGTAATGTCAACATTGGTGCAGGCAGGTCAGGGAAAACAACAACGCCATTTGTAAGTAAGCTGGATAATGCTAACAGTATCAATTTTAATGGTGCAGAGCTTTATTTCGGCGTGAATATTCCTGAAGAAAATAAATTAAGCTTCAGCCTGCCGCCAAAACCACCTGCAGGTGGTTTTGACATCCGTTTCTCCGGGGATTGGAAAGCTGTTTATGATTTTGGTACAATTGAAATCATGAATAGCTCTGAGATAATCGCTGCCAATTATAATGTTGTTGATGAGACTATTTGGATTCTACGTGATCCTTTAACCGGGAAAGAGCATTTTCTTTCGGGTTCAGGAGAAATTCAGATTTCAGGGAATTCTAAAGCGTTAATTCTGAGTAAGAGCAACAAGGATGATGTACCGAATAATTTTGTTCTTCATCCTGCTTTTCCAAATCCATTCAACCCGTTTACTCAGATTAGTTATTACGTTTCAAAAGCAACTCACGTGGAGATATCTGTATATGATATTGCTGGGCGTTTAGCAGAGACTCTTGTCAGCGGATTGAAAGATCGTGGTTCTCATGCGATTATCTGGGATGCTTCTCATCAGTCGAGCGGCGTTTATTTCGTAAAGATTACAGCAAATGAATTTTCGGATACGCAAAAAGTGATATTGACAAAATAAAAGGAGAGAACATTTCGCGTTAGGTTTTAAGTACATTCAATCAAAATCCTGAGTTTCCAATTTTGGAGGCTCAGGATTTGTATTTATCAAGGGAAGTATTAATGACGGGACATTCAATAAAAAAGAGTAAAGTGATGAAAAAACGAAATGATATAAGCAGGAAATGGTTAATAGTGTGCTTTGTATGCTCTCTTTCGATTTTGTTTTCCTCTTCCGGTCATTATCGTGATGATGCTTTATTGTTTTGCATAAAACCTGAGTTCCAGCAGCTAACTATTCAAAAGACACCAGATGGAATTACAGTTGATCTGGATTTATTAGACAATTACCTCAATTCTATTCAAATAAAACAGTTGGAGCCCTGGCTTCCGGGAGCAGCATCAGAAGATCACAGGGGAGACGTTTATTTGAATCGCATCTATCGGTTGACTTTGGGCGAGAATGAACGCCAGTCAATCGCATTAATAAGAAATCAAATTGATGGTTTATCCGTCATTCATTCTGCCGAATTAGATCCCATACGTAAGATTAGCTACACACCTAATGATCCCCAGTATAATCAGCAGTGGTTTTTATCTCAAATTAATGCTGACGAGGCCTGGAACTTTTGGGATATTGATGGTGGTGAAATTCCCGGAGACGAATCTGTAATTCTTGCGTCTGTAGATCTTGGGGTCAATTGGAGACACCCTGATCTGGTTGACAATATTTGGCAAAACCTTGGGGAAGATGCTGATGGCGATGGACAGACAATAATTTATTCTGGAGGCCAATGGATTTATGATCCGGGAGATTTGAATGGGTTTGACGATGACAACTGGGATAATAATTTATCTACACATATTGATGATTTGATCGGTTGGGATGTATCTGAGACCAGTTATGGAGACAATGACCCCGATCCTCCCCACTCCGGGGGCTGGTCCCACGGAACCCACGTTGCCGGACTGTTGTCTGCAACGACTGATAATAACACTGGGGTTGCTTCTACTGCTTTCAGCTGCAGTATTATGTCTGTTAAATGTACCGGTGATGATGAAAACCCCCAGTATATCACCAATAGCCAGGCCGGAATCTTATATGCAGCCAAAGCAGGGTACTATGCCCAGGGATTTTCAATTGTTAACTGCAGTTTTGGAGGAGGTGGATATAGCTCGTATGAACAGGATGTTATGGATATCCTTCGCAACGATTATAATGCTTTAATTTTTGCTTCTGCCGGTAATGGGGATGGTGGAGAAGATGACACCCCTCAATATCCTGCCAGTTATGAAAATGTCATATCTGTCACCGCCCTGGGTCAGAATGATTCCTGGAATCATTGGGCTACCTATAATGAGTTTGTTGACCTGGCTTCTCCGGGAGAAAATATAAGAAGTACTACTATCAATGGATATTCTTCATGGACTGGAACATCCATGGCGTCACCTGTCGCTGCCAGTTGTGCTGGACTGTTAAAATCGCTTTATCCGGATTGGAATTCAAACCAGGTTGAAACGATGCTTTTGGCAACAGCTGATCCGATCATTTATTCCATCAATTCGGAGTCATATTTACAGGGCCAGCTTGGGAGAGGAAGAGTTGATATTTTGAAAGCTGTTGAGGTTGCTCTTTTTCCGCAGATTGAGTTTGTGGATGTTGATATAGCAGTGTTGGATGGATCAGATAATGATATTAATCCCGGTGAATCAATTGAGTTAAGGGCCATACTCTATGCTAATGAAATTTGGGGTACCGCTGTAGATGTGATTGGAACCTTGTCTGCAGAATCAAATCAAGTGGATATCTCCAGCGACATGGCATATTTTGGTAGCATGGCGCCCGGCGAAGTATCCCTGAATGAAACAGACCCGTTTATTATTCAATTTGGCAATAACATCCCCGGTGGAATTGTAGAGTTTAATCTGTCTCTCATTTCAAATGTTGAAGCTGAAATTGAATACACCACGGATTTATCTTTCACGATTTATGTAGATGATGGTTCAGGTGAGATTCAATTGCCCGTAGATCATCAGGATGGCTGGAATTTAGTCGGTCTCCCGCTTGAAGTGGAAAATCCAAATTACCTGATACTGTTCCCGGACGCGATTGAAGGTACTCTTTATTCCTTTCAGGAGAGTTATGAACCTGAAATTGATTTGAACCATGGAGAAGGATATTGGTTGAGATTTCCAGAGCAGGGATCAAACCAGCTTTCCGGAGCACAAATCAATTCAGTGACTATCCAATTGAACGAAAATTGGAATCTTATTTCTGGAATAACATTCACAACCACTGTTTATTCTATTGTTGATCCAAATGGTTTGATTATCTCCGGGACGTTTTATGGATATAATGGAGGCTATGAATCCACGGAAACGCTTGAACCGGGTAAGGGATACTGGGTTCGTTCAATCGCTCAGGGCAGTGTGACCATCGTTGGGGATTTCGCAGCAAATTCACATAATCGAAGCAAATTGATAAACACATTTTCTGACAGAATGAAAACCGCTCATTCTATTCGTTTTAACGGACAGACCCTATATTTCGGTTTAAATCTTCCGGAAGCTGAAAGATTGAGCTACAGTTTACCCCCCAAACCACCGGCTGGTGCCAAAGACATCCGCTTTTCAGGTAACACAAAGCTATGCGCAACTGATGAATGTGTAATTGAAGTAATGAATAACGAAAATTTACTCACCTTAGAATTCGATATAATAGATGGTAAGAGATGGGAACTGATTCCTGTCATTGCGGGCGAAATGAAATGGAGCGAAGCAATCTCATTGTTTGGCGAGGAGCAGATTACTTTTAATTCAGAGGTTGAACAGTGGATTATGAGAAAGTTCGCCTCAACCTTTCCTGAATCATTCGCTTTACATCCCGCTTACCCGAATCCGTTTAATCCAATCACCACTATCAGGTTTGAAATACCTTTTGTACAGACGCATGGCAATGCGTCTCTACGAATTTACGATATCACTGGTCGATTGGTTGAAACACTTGGGAATGAAATACTTGAACCGGGAAACCAAACCATCCAATGGAACGCAAACACCTTCTCCAGCGGTGTATATTTTGTCCGTTTAGAAGCAGGTACCTTTTCCCAGTCACAAAAACTCATTCTGTTAAAATAGAGGTGATAAAATAAAAGAAGTTTTTTAGATGAAATTCAGGTTAAACAGTTTCATAATTTTTATATTTGCTCTTACAGCATCCGTATCACTTGTAATTGGACAAGTGAGCAAGGAGGGAACACCCTACAGTTTTACGCATTCTGTCCGCAATGATTTTGAAGTGGTTACAATGCCGGATGAAGTGGATGTGGATATTCTCCTGATGGAAGATGAATTGGCAGAAAAGGACGTCCCGCTGAGGTTTGGATATCCCTTTTTTGTTGAGTATGATATGGAAAATTCCGGTACGTGGGAAACCACCGAGGATGGTGGCAGGTTGTGGCGGCTTGCAATAATTTCCGCTGGAGCTTTTTCAATCAATATTGTCTACGATGATTATTGGCTTCCATCTGGTGGTGAATTTTATGTGTACAATGCAGATCAGAGTCGCGTCATTGGCGCTTTTACTGATTTTAATAACAAAGAAACAGGAGTTTTCGCTACAGCACCTGTAGCCGGTGATCAAATCGTTCTTGAATACTATGAACCCGCCGGTATATCCGATAATGCGCGAATTCAAATCTCTACCATCATCCACGCCTATCGCAATACATTCGGTTTTAGGGAAGACCGGGATTATGGTGATTCGGGAAGCTGCAACAATAATGTAAACTGTCCGGAGTTTGCCGATTGGCAGAATGAAGTCCGGGCCGCGGCGATGATTTTGTCTGGAGGGGGATGGCGGCTCTGCTCGGGCTCTCTCATCAATAACGTCCGGCAGGATATGACTCAATATTTCCTCACCGCAAATCATTGCCTGGGGGGAGAATCCAACTGGATTTTTATGTTTAATTATCAGAGTCCTGGCTGCCAGAACCAGGATGGACCGACGAACCAGACGGTACAAGGGTCTACGTTAATGGCGAACAGTTCCGGCTCGGATTTTGGACTCCTGAGATTGACAGAAATAATACCTGAATTATACAATGTGAACTATGCCGGTTGGGATGCGACGGGGAATATCCCTGACACACCGGTGGGTATTCACCACCCCTCCGGCGACATTAAGAAAATTTCATTCGACTACGACAACGCCCAAACCTCCGGCAGTTACTGGCGGGTATTGGACTGGGACGACGGTACCACAGAACCCGGATCGTCCGGTTCTCCTCTCTATGACGGCGTCAGCCACCGGATTGTTGGACAACTCTACGGCGGATATGCCGCCTGCAGTAATGACGATTGGGATGAATACGGAAAAGTGAGTGTCTCCTGGAATTCCGGGTTAAAGCAGTACCTTGATCCTGACAATACAGGTTTGATGGTTCTGGATGGTCTTGACCATGCCGCTCAGCCAGAACTCACATATTCTCCATCTTCGTTTGATGTATCACTCGAACCAGGCCAGACAAACAACGAATCTATCACCATCTTCAACACCGGTGAAGAAGAATCAAGCCTCTACTATTTTCTGACTGTATCGCCATTTGAGAACGTAGGAGGCGGTCCCGATGCAAATGGTAATCTCTGGGCAGATTCAGATAATGAACCTTCGATATCAGCGGAATGGATTGACATTTCCACCATCGGAACTGCCTATTCATTCCCCAATAACGATCAGGCCGGAAGTTCAATTGACATAAGCTTTGATTTCCCCTTTTACGGGCAGACTTACTCCCAGTGCATTGTTAATGCTAATGGTTGGGTTGGTTTCGGAAGTGACAATACGGCGTGGGATAACACCAGCATTCCCAATAGTGGTGCACCACGGTCTGCAATCTTTGGATTCTGGGATGATTTGAATCCGGTCAATGACCAGTGCAACGAATATTGTGCAGGAGAAGTCTACTATCACTCGAACTCTGAGAGAATGGTTATTACCTTTGACGAAGTGGCTCATTGGTGGACGAATAATGAAAATAGTTTTTATACGTTCCAGGTTGTGCTCTATCCCAGTGGGGATGTTTTACTCAATTACAGGTCAATCACCGGCACCTATACTGCCTCCATTGGTATGCAGAATGCTGCCGGGAACGTGGGACTCCAGGTATCCAATAACAGTTCCTATGTACACAATGATCTTTCCGTCCTCATGACACAGGAACCGGAGTGGGTGACTGTAGATCCTGACCAGGGAGAAGTGAATTACTCAACCTCTGAAACAGTTGAAGTGCAATTTACCAGCGCAGGACTTGAATCCGGAGAACACACCGCAAACATCATCCTGTCCAGCAACGGCGGTACTGCTACCATTCCTGTGCTCATGACAATTGAAGGAGGCGGGCAGACGTCCATGGATGTGAGCTACATGGAAAACTGGAACCTGGTGGGACTTCCTCTCGCAGTAGAAGATGCTTCCTACAATTTTCTATTTCCCGAATCAATTGAGGGAACATTATACTCTTTTGATGATGGCTACAATTCAGAGTCAGTGCTTACTGCAGGAGAGGGCTACTGGCTGAGATTTATTAATGCCGGAAGTGTGACCATAACCGGTTCTTCTATCAATGAACTCACCCTCAGCTTAAGCGCAGACTGGAACCTGATTTCCGGTATATCTGAGGAAATCTCTATCTATTCTGTTTCTGATCCTGGCAATATTATCGTTCCGAATACTCTTTACAGTTTTACAGATGGATATTTAATTTCGGAATTATTAACTCCGGGCAAAGGATACTGGATCAGGACTTATGGAGCCGGTGATATTACTTTTACAAGTGGAGTATCAGCGAAGGCTGCACCAAAGGATTTTAGTTTAAAAGATAAAGCGAACAATCTTACAATCAATGGTACAGAGCTGTATTTTGGAATTGAAATTTCTGAAGATGAAAAACTCATTTACAGCCTTCCTCCAAAACCGCCCTTGGGTGCAAAAGACATCCGCTTTTCCTGTGACACCAAACTCTGTTCAACGAATGAATGTGTAATTGAAGTAATGAATAATGGCAGTCTACTCACTTTTGAATTTGAAATAAAAGATGGCGAATATTGGGAATTAGTCCCTGTCATTGCGAATCAAAAGAATCTTGATGAAGCAATCTCACTAGCAAATCAAGGGAAATTCCCTTTGGACTCGGAGGTTGAACAATGGATTTTGAGAAAGTCCCTATCAGCCGTTCCAAATTCCTTCGCTTTACATCCGGCATTTCCAAATCCTTTCAATCCCATCACGAACATTCGTTTTTCCGTAGGAGCGATGCATGCAACGTCCCTACTGCAAATTTACGACATCACCGGACGGTTAATTGAAACCCTGATTGATGAAGAACTGGAACCGGGACATCATTCAGTCCAATGGAACGCATCCGGATTTTCCAGCGGGGTGTATTTTGTACAACTGAAAAGTGATGGAAAAAGGATGGAATCTCAAAAGCTCATTCTTTTAAAATAATTTAAAGTTATTTGGAAAAAATATTTAAAATGGGGAATTCAAAAGAAATGATTAGAAATTATTCTCTCCTGTTACTGGTTGTTTTGCAGTATATCTATGCTGATCCAATCCGATATTTAGATGAAGTATTTGAAAACGTAACTATCACAGAGGATGTTGTGTATGGGAATGCACCAGATTTGCCTTTTATATTTCTTTTTGAGTGGAATACCTATGATATAGATTTGGATATGGATATTTATGAACCCGAAGGAGATACCGAAACTCATCGCCCAGTCATTATTTTCATCCATACAGGTGCTTTTTTTTCAGGTACCAATGAATTAGATGATGTAGTGGCATTGTCAATTTCTGCGGCAAAAAGAGGATATGTAGCAGTCAGTATTAATTATCGATTGGGTCTAAATATTCTAAGTACTTACAGTGGTGAACGAGCTGTTTTCCGAGGGGTTCAGGATGCTAGTGCTGCCATCAGATATTTTAAAGAATTTGCCGGCGAATACAATATTGATGCAAACAATATATTTATTTGGGGAACCAGTGCTGGCTCATTCATTGGACTTCATTTGGCTTTTTCAGAAGATGACGAACGGCCTGAGTCAACCTATGGTGGTGGAGGTGA
>CAJXJG010000061.1 GCA_913054425.1 uncultured Fidelibacterota bacterium | reverse complement strand
TGGGTAAAACGTGTCACGGGTCCAACAGCAGAAAGCCGCGCATTTGTTCGTAAAGAATTCCAGAAGCTGGGATATAAATTTATTTGTGACCAGGGTTATTACGCCTTTATCAATGTTTGGCCATATTTAGGGAAAATAATTCCAGAAGGAACGGCAATCCCCGATGGCAATGGTGGACAGAAAAACCGGATTGACACAGCTGAAGATTTAAAAACTTATTTGACCACCAAGTGTGGAATAGCAATCATACACGGTACTGTATTTAACCAGCCTCACTTTATCCGATTTTCCTATGCGAATGATCCTGTATATACCGCAGGTGCAATTAAACGATTACATGACAGTGTAACAGCACTTGAATAATTCTTTTTTCCAATTTTAATATTTCTTTTTCAGTAAATTCAATAAAATGAACACACTTTTCTTCTACTTTTTTTTAGCACTTGGCGTTTCATTCCTCTGTTCTCTTTTAGAATCAATTATATTATCTGTTACGCATTCCCATGCAGCCGTTATTGCAAAGACAGGCAGCCGGACCGGTCGTTTATTAGAGAATATGAAAGAGAATATTAACAAACCGTTAGCTGCAATCCTCACTGTGAACACAATCGCAAATGTTGTTGGTGCTGCCGGGGTTGGGGCCCAGACCATGAAACTGTTTGGAAATGAATGGGTTGCCGTTATTTCTGGACTCCTAACTTTATGTATCCTTATTTTTTCGGAAATTATTCCTAAAACTCTTGGAGCAATCTACTGGAGGATTCTTGAAGGTCCGGCTGTGTACATGATATCAGGGCTTATTTTTATAACATATCCATTTGTTTTTCTTTCCAATTATTTTTCCAGGATATTCACCTCTGCAAATCATCAGCAAAAAGTATCAAGGCAGGAAGTGGTTGCAATGGCAGAGATGGGTGAAGATGAGGGATCAATCAGGGAGAAAGAAAGTGATATTATAGAGAACCTGTTTAACTTAAACGATGTTGTTGCGGAAGATGTGATGACCCCGCGATCTGTGGTTTTTTCTCTTCAAAAAGACAGCACAGTGGGTGATGTGGTAGAAGAACATACGCCGATTGCTTTTTCAAGGATTCCTATTTTTGATAAGGACATGGATGATATTCTTGGATTTGTTCATAGGTATGATTTGGTGAATAAGCAGGCGGAAGATAAATTTGATACTAAAATGAATGAAATTTTAGAACCGATTCATACGATTAAGCAGGAAGACTCTATCGCATCGATTTTGGATGAATTTGTTCGGAGACGCCAGCAAATATTTATGGTCATTGACGAATTCGGTACTACAACTGGGCTTATTACGTTAGAAGATGCTATTGAAACATTGCTTGGAGTTGAGATTGTAGATGAGCATGACTCGGTGGTTGATATGCGAAAATTAGCAACTGAAAAGTTTCGCAGAAAACGTGTGCAAAGAAGCAAGAGTTAAGTTTTATGAATTTCACCAAAAATGGAATACTATTAATACTCTTTATTTTTCTGAAAACGTATTTTTTATCCTAAGTTCTTTTAATATTAGCTGTAATGAAACGGGCACTTGTTTGCTTATTTAGTTTTGTATTTATTTTTTCTGTACCTGATCGCAGGATACAGTACTTTCTTACCGAACATGATTTTTTATCCAACAATCCGTCACCTGAGATAACAGTTACAGGCCGGAGTCATTATCGGGTTGAATATGATTCCAATGGCAGGCTATTAACAAAATCCAGCATTGATGAAAGGAAAAAAGTACTGACGGTAGAAGAATATAATTATGATGATTCAACAGGGGTCCTTCGTGAAAAAAATATTTTCAATCATAACAAAAAACTGCTAAGCAGAACTATATTTCATCAAGAGGAAAACTCTCTCAAGTTTTTAAAATATATGTACAATTTGGATTCTGTAAAAGCTTTTGGGGATAGGTTCACCCATTCAAAGTTCCAGGATGAGGAAAAACCAACCGTTCATGAATTTTTTGATGTGAACGGTTTCAATTACGGAAAAATGGGTTTCTTCTATGATTCGTCCGGGAGTATGTCTTCACAGGTATGGATTCACATGCCCTCAGAACGGGTAATCAGAAGCTGGAAATATATTCCAATTTTGGGAACAGATATAACCCGGATGATGGAATATGATTCGTTGGGAGTACTCCTAAAAGATATGAAACTGAATAGCCGGGGAAGAGAGGATATATTTACCTTCACGGCTCCTGAAAATTTTGGTTTTGTGAATCATTCCGGTATTTCCTATATAGTGGAAGGTAATCTGGAAAGCGGAGAAATAATTTGGATTGAAGAGGATACTGTAGAAAACAGGATAGATTCTACGAGAATCAACCATCTTCAGGGCGAGCTGTTATCACCCGGCGCCTACAACATATTGCCACCTTCACCATTAACTGATGGTCATGTTTATCAGATTATTTTTCGGGGAAAAACGAAGCATGGGAACGTGGCTATTCAAAAAGTGATCCGGGAAGTAACCTACGATATCTCCGCTCCTCAAATAACATTACTGATGGATTTAAGAATATCACGGCCGGAGGTTGCTTATACATCCAGTGAACCTCTTGAATCTGCAATTTTTAAATGGTTGCCTGGTTTTCTCAATGATAGCATTGCTTCCATTGAGGTTCAATTTTCAGAAAGGGATTTAAAAAAGTCCGGTAAAGGAAAATTTATTCCAGAGAATAACCCTGATATAGTTGATAACGTAATGTATGATGTATCCATGACCGGAATAGATAGAGCGGGAAATATGAGTAAAACAGCGATTGCGTTTGGGATCCTTTGTGATAAAACTCCTCCAATTAATGTCATAAGCCCCGTTGAAGGAGCCTTTGTGAATGAAATGATAATACACTATTCCTTAAACGAAGATCTGAGTGAAGGTAGTTTTACAGTTGAAGGAACCGATGGAGCAGAAGCTGATAAGTTCCCCTATGTAATATCTATCCCGGATTCTTTATTAATTCTGGGAGAACATTATTTTGATCTTGGAGAGTCTGTTTTTTTCAGCAATAGCAATGTTTATAGTGTAACAATATTTTGTAAAGATTTATTTGGATATGATTCAAATAAGCCAACTATCGATTCCATTCATTTTGATATTAGTCCGCCGATATTGTCGCTTGATTATCCCAATGAAGGTTCTTTTTTGAATAATTATATTTATTCTTATTCCAGCAATGAGTCTCTCTCATCTGCTGAAATGAAATGGGTCAATACAGGAGGAGCGACAGACTCCTTTTCACCTCATATTTTAAATCTTGGGAGGGAAAAACTCACTGCTGGCGATTCCACACAATTTATATTTGATAGTACACTGACTTTAGTTGATAGTGCTCAATATAAGCTAACATTTACGGGTTATGATCTTGCTTTGAATAAAAGTGATTCTGTCCATATTGAAGATATTACTTTTGATATTTCGTCTCCGGTCTTTTCCAACGTCCTACCGCAAAGCAATTCATACATCAATGCAGTTGGCCTGTTCTATTCAGTGAGCGAGGAATTAAAAAAAGGAGCAGTACACTTTATTCAGGTTGATGGTAAATCGGACTCACAATCACCACATTTATTAACCTTTAGTGAAGAAATGTTATCAAAGGGAAGGCATGATGCCGTGTCTTTCAATAACTATGGTTTTTTAAGTGACAGCAGTAATTATCGAGTTGAATTGTCAGGTGATGATTTGGCTGGGAATTCAGCGAATATTTTGGAACTGTTTAACGTAACTTTTGATATTTCTTCTCCAATAATCTCTGATGTAATTCCCGAAGAAAAATCATTTGTAAAATCTGACAGTTTTGAGTTTTCAATCAGTGAAGATTTAATGGTTGGATCATATGCCTTGATGAATATGCAGGGTGATACGGTTGCATTTTCAGATTTTGGTGATGAACTTCTCACCATTGGTTCTCATATTGGTTCTATATCATTTGATTCTGGTATAGTTGACGGCACCCTTAATAATCTTGTTATCACTGCAATGGATTCTGCCGGCAATGTGCGTGTTGCATCCCAAGATAGTATTACGTTTGATTTCACTGCGCCAAAGATCTCTTTATCTATTGATCCTTACCTCAAGAAACCCCAAATCAGCTTTGATGTCAGTGAGTATGTAGGTTCTGCAACTTTAATTTGGACTCCGGACAGTCTTTTGACTGGGTTTGCAGACACAATTCTCGTAAAGTTTTCTGAAGAAGACCTTCGCTTCGCAGGTGCTGATCAATTTGTTCCAGCAGGAATGAAGAAAATTGAAAATGGCGGCCTTGTAGATAGTACAATCTATAGCGTGACCATTGAAGGGGTTGATAAAGCGGGTAATATTAGTGTGCCTTTACGCATACCAAATGTTCACTTCGACATTTCAAAACCAATTCTTGCAATCAATCCACCGGAAAAAAATCTTTACCTTGAAAAAGTAGAGATTAAATATTCAACAAACGAGCGGTTGTCAGCCTGCACAATTGACATCTTATCTGATGCCATGGAGCCCCTTCATCATATAAATTTAGCGGATAAATTTTTAGAGAGAGGGGAGCATTTTATTGATTTGGTAAACTTCTATCTTTTTGAAGATGTTTTAAATTATCATATAAATCTTTCAGGGATTGATCTTGCGGGTAATATTTCTAATATCGCTTCAGTGGAAGGCATTTATTTTGACAGCATACCGGCAAAAGTCAAATTGATTTCTCCAATCGAAGAAGAGTTTATTAATAATACAAAAGTATGTTATTTTTTGAATGAAACGCTTAAGTCTGGCGAATTTATCTGGGAGCAGACAGGAGGTCCGACTGATCTATCTGCGCCCCATTTGGTCCCCTTGATAAATGACGAGTTAACAAAAGGGGAAAAAGTGTATATAACCCTGGCTAATTCTCCTGTACTAAGGGACAGCGCAATTTATACATTACGATTTACAGCTGTGGACCTGGCTGGTAATGATTTGGATTCAATCATTGTTTCAAATGTAACTTTTGATATCACATCACCTCAGTTTTATGAAGTGCTGCCCAGAGACAGTACCAGGTTTAATTCCTTGATATCCTACACAGTAAGTGAAAGTTTACAGAGAGGAAGCCTTTTATGGTATTTACCAGAACAAGACACAGCAGTGTTTTACTCAATGGATTTAAACAGTGAAGAGCTCATTAAAGGAGTACACGAAATTAAAGTATCAAAAAGATTCCTTTTCATTGAAGAAAATAAAAATTATCTGATTGAGTTTACCGGTATTGACTATGCCGGTAACCAGGCTGATGTCTACCCTGTATCACAAGTGGTATATGATATTACCAGTCCTGAAATAACTGAAGTGTTTCCGGAAACGAACTCACTTACGAATTCCGGAGAAATTTCTTTCACTATCAACGAAGAATTAAGGGCAGGTTCAGTATCTTGGATTTATGGAAGAAGAAAAGAATTTATTATTGAACTGGGAAGGAGACATTTAACCGCAGGTACTCATACACTGGGTAGCCTACCAAAAAATGTTTTAATAGAACGGAAAAATAATCTCCTTATTATTTCGGGTACCGATTTGGCAGGAAATATTTCAAAAATAGAACGTAAAAAAATTGAATATGATGGAACTCCTCCGGAATTTGAGGTTAAATATCCGACAACTAATTCTGCAATAAACATATTTGAATTTGCCTATAACATTTCAGAAGAATTAAAAGAGGGGAAATTTATTTGCACTCAAACGGAAGGTATGTTTGATGAGCAATCTCCAAGATTGATTCAATTGTTAGGATATGAACTGAGGAAAAGCCAGAAATCAAAAAAACTTCCCATGAACAATATTATATTGAATAGCGGATCAGTATATGAAATACAGTTTGAAGGTGTAGATTTAGCGGGTAATCTTTCACAATCTACTGTAGTGAGTGGAGTATTATTTGATAATGAAAAACCGGAAATAATTATCTTAGCTCCCGCCAACAATGAAATAGTGTATGGTACCGGTATAAGTTATTCTCTTTCTGAAGATCTTAGCGGAGGCAAAATTATTTGGGAGAGAAAGGACAAAAAATATGGTATTTTGAATCCAATTGGATTTATACTCTCATTTTTTAATTTTCTTATTTCCAATTCAAAAAAGATTGATATGATTGAAGAAGAATTGGCCAGTGGAGATCATTTTAAAATAGTTCTTCACAATCAATCTGAATTAAAAACTGGAGAAATTTATTCTTTGACAATCCAGGGAGTTGATAGGGCAGGAAATATTGGAAATTCTGCTATCATCCAAGAAGTACAATTATTGGATTTTTATAAATAAAAAAGAGAAAATGGTTTTATTTTTTATTAGTTTTAAAACTTATTTCAATTAAATTGGTATGATTATTAGTGCAGAAAAAACCTTATAAAGGATAGTACAATGTTATATGATGATATCAATGTCACCAAAAGAAAAACGATAACAAACGGGGTTAAATACGATTTTTTTATATATGAAATGCTTTCACTTGAAAAACAATATTCGAACGGGGAATTCGGAAAGGGGGATACTGTAATCAGTAAGGTCAAAGATTTCAAAATGCTGGATGACGAATCTGGAGAAATGCTTGAAGTAAAACTCAGGTGTTCAAAAAAGATAGATGATGCAATGGAGGGGATTGAACCTGATGACAGCAAAAAAATATTCGAAAAGTGTTTAAAGGAATTAGAAAACAGAGGATTGGTTCGAGTTTAATTTAATTAAAGGATATAGGTTCTCATTCCAAAATGAGAATAAATCTTATCAAACCCCGTCGGATCGAGGGGTTTTTGGTTTAATTGCACTTACCCCAACCACCAGTTTGAAATTCCTTAAGATTCTGTGTATTTCGGGTAATATAAAAAAATACTTGGAGATAGCGCGGATTATTGTATATTCACCCTCCCTTAGGGGAGCAGAAGGTGTGTATATTATCCACCTTAGAGTAAAAGATAGTAAATAAAGTGAAGGAAAATAATAAATGAGTGAAGCAACACAAGGAACAGTTAAGTGGTTCAATAATTCTAAAGGATATGGATTTATAACCCCATCAGATGGTGGAAAAGACTTATTTGTTCACATGAGTGAAATTAAAATGGAAGGATTCAAAACCCTCAAGGATGGCCAAGCTGTTGATTTTGAAGTTGGTACAAGCGATAAAGGTCCTTGCGCGGTAAATGTAATCCCCCAATAATCAAACTGCCTAAAAAGTAGAGGGGAATGTATTTCAATCCTCTTTCTTGGCTTTTTGGATATATCCTAAACAGCCCCCTGAATCAGGGGGCTGTTTGCATTCAGCCTGGGGGATCATATCAAGGATTTTTTCCAGAGAAGCAAGTTCGTTATTGATTTAAATTAGATAAGGAATTATATTATTGATTCAATCACAAAAAACTGTAGAGTTCCGGGAGATAGGTCCGGTTATTTTTGAACGTAGTTTCCGCGCGCAGCGTTTAATTATAAATGTTCGACCGCTGGCTGGTGTTCGCGTAGCCGTTCCAGAAGGAGTATCATTCCGCAGGGCTGTCCGCTTTGCTGAGTCTAAATCCAGTTGGATTATTCATCAGCAACAACACCAGAAAGCACTGATGGAGAAAAACGGCAAAATAGGGGAAATATCCAATATCCCCCAGGCAAAAGACAATTTATGTACCCGTCTAAAGAAACTGTCAAACCAATACGGCTATATATATAACAAGGTGTTCATCCGGCAGCAAAAAACCCGCTGGGGGAGCTGTTCAGCCAAGAACAACATCAATCTTAACCTTAAACTGGTTTTACTACCGGCAGAACTGATGGATTACGTGATTCTGCATGAACTGGTACACACAAAGCATAAAAACCACGGTAAAGCGTTCTGGACAGAATTAAACAAAATTACAGGAGATGCAAAAGGATTAGCAAGGCGGGTAAAATCTCATGGCGTTGGTTTATTGTGAAAAATTATGTTCGACGAAATTTGATTTCGTTTTATGTGAATGATATTGTGACACTCTAAAAACAACGTGATCAAAATCACATTTTTTTGTTGACACCGGTGAAATAGTTGTTTTACCTTCTCACTCCAATTTAGTAAACTAGGTATATGCTCAAAAAAATTATACTCAATATTTTGATTAACAAAAACCTTTCAAAAACAGGTCTATATTAATTCTTAACTATTTTCAGGAGATAAGAATATGAAAAAGTTACTTACACTAGGTGTCACCTTATTAATACCAGTAATGATTCTGGCTCAGACAAGTGGAAAAATATCCGGAACCGTTACCAATGAAGATGGAGAGCCTTTAGCGGGTGCGAACGTGATCATTGTGGGAACATCCTCTGGAGCAGCTTCTGGGGATAATGGTTCATACGTAATCCTAAATGTTCCAATAGGTAAATACAGTGTTAGGGCAGACTATATTGGTTATAAGGCAACAATTATATCTAATATTGATGTTAGAGGAGGCTTAACCACCCAATTAAAATTTAAATTAATCACTTCAATAATTGAAGGTGAAGAAATTCTGATTGTCGCTAAAAAAAGACTTATTGAACCTAGCGCTACAAACTCTGTCCGCATAGTTAGCTCTGATGATATACAAAATGCGGCATCCCGAAGTGTAACAGGAATACTGGATCTGCAGCCCGGTGTTGTAATTCAAAACGGCGAACTGCATATCCGCGGTAGCCGTGCAGAAGAAGTTGCCTACACACTTGATGGTGCCGACATTAAAGACCCTATTTACAGTGGGCGCCTTATGTCAGCTATTCCGGAAGCCTTATCCGAAATTGCGGTTGAAGCTGGCGGGTACAGTGCAGATATTGGTGGTGCAAACTCCGGTGTGGTTCGTCAAACAATGCGGACTGGTGGCAGTGATTTTTCAGGTACAGCCCGCTTGGAAAGCGGTGATTATGGTCATCAGGATATTACAGTCACCGCTGG
>CAJXJG010000060.1 GCA_913054425.1 uncultured Fidelibacterota bacterium | reverse complement strand
GAATATTATTATAATAATGCCGGGAGACAGATGAGGCTCTTGAGACAATCAGTGGAAGCTCGTTATTTTCAGGAACTAGGCAATAATATTCCTTTACCCGAGGGAGGATACAAAGGAGAATACATTAGAGACATCGTAAAAATAATTCGACAGGAACATGGAGATAAACTGCGTTCTGATGACACTATTTTTCAGAAAAAAGCAGAAGAATATATCTTTAATAATATTAAATCTTCTTTGCAGAAAATCGGTGTGAAACATGACTGCTTTACAAATGAAAAAACGTATTACGAAAACAGGGCTATTGATGAAATCATACGTGCCCTAAAACAAAAGGATTTGATATATGAGTCAGAAGGAGCCACCTGGTTCAAAGCTTCTGCTATTGGGAAGAGCCAGGACCGGGTTCTCATCAAAAGCACAGGTGAACCAACCTACCGGCTCCCGGATATGGCTTATCATCAGGACAAAATAAAGCGAGGGTTTGATCTGATAATTGATATTTTTGGAGCAGACCATGTGGACACTTATCCAGATGTACTTTCCTGCCTTGAGGCGCTTAATTATGACATCAGAAAAATCAAGGTTCTCATCCATCAATTCGTGACGTTGGTGGAAGCCGGAAAAGCCGTAAAAATGTCCACCAGAGAAGGCCAGTTCATCACCTTGGAAGACCTGATTTATGAAACAGGACCAGATGTGGTACGATATTTTTTTATCATGAGAGGAATAAACAGTCACCTCAACTTTGACATGGATATGGCCAAAGATCAGTCGGATCAAAATCCTGTATATTATTTACAATACGCCCATGCCCGGATTGCAAACATCATAAAGCACGGAGAAAGCCTTGGATACACCCTGTCCAAATCTTTTGATCCTGCTCTATTGGTCCACAATTCAGAAATTGACTTGTTAAAGAAATTGGACCTTTTTTCAATTGTGATGGATACGGCCCTGGAAACTTTAGAACCCCAGGGAATAGCTAATTATTTACAATCGCTGGCGGCCAATTTTCACAAGTTTTATGCGGATTGTCGTGTGATTACAAATGACAAAAGTCTCTCCCAATCCAGGCTTGCTCTCATTTCTGCTGTGCAGGCAGTCTTGGCAAACGGATTGAGAATTTTGGGAATCCAGACCCCGGAACGAATGTAGATGTCTGAAATTCTCCAAATCGAAGTCGAATATTTTCTGCTCTGCCTTTCTACTTTATTTACTCTGGTCAACCCCCTGGGAATCGTTCCAGTTTTTGTTATTTTGACAGAACGCTTTAATCCGGATGACAGAAAAGCCATAGCGCGAAAAGGTATCCTCACGGCCGGTATTACGCTCATTATTTTTGCTGGGTTTGGATCTCTTATTTTCAGGTTATACAGTATTACCATAGAAGCTTTTCAAATTATGGGTGGAATTATTTTTTTCCGCAGCGGACTACGTATGCTGGAGTCCAAAATAGGACGCACCCGGACAACCCCGGCTGAACAGGATGAATCCATGGATCGGGACGATATTGCCATTAGTCCTATTGGGATTCCAATGATTGCCGGTCCTGGAGCACTTACCGCAGCAATTATTCTTTCAGGCAAAGCGCCCGGTATTCCCAGTTACGGGACCCTGTTAATTTCCATTGTTACTATTCTGACAGTGGTGTACTGGATTTTTCGTGGAGGAGATAAACTATCAAAAAAAATAGGACAGACTGGAATGCGGGCTATTCAACGCATAATGGGGATTGTATTGATGGTCATAGCCATTCAGTTTATAATCAATGGAAGCGAAACCGTGTTAGCACGAATATTCTGATAACCTTAAAAAAGTTTCAGTCTAATTTTGAGGATTCCAGAGAGAATATTTTTCAACTCTAGAAAAAATATTAATCGGTTTTCAAATGGCAAACTGTAATTTTTTACCTTATTCAGAACCCTTAACTATTAAAAGGAGCAACTAATGAAATGGCCAATTATTACTTTATTAGGTTTGTGCTTATTTCCATCAGGAACCGCGCAACAACTAGTGCCATCAAGACCTGTAGCAACATATTCTATTGTAGCAATGGATGAAGCAACGGGGGAATTGGGTGTTGCAGTTCAGAGTCATTGGTTTTCGGTTGGCCTTTTAGTACCTTGGGCCAAGGCCGGTGTTGGCGCAGTAGCCACCCAATCATTTGTAAAAGTGGACTATGGTCCAGAGGGCCTGAGGCTAATGGAATCTGGGATGACAGCCGATGAAGCTTTGAAGATTTTAATATCCCAGGATGAAGGTGAAGCTGTTCGTCAGGTGGGCATGATAGATATCAACGGGAATGTTGCAGCACATACAGGTGAGCGTTGTATAAAACATGCTGGACATATCACCGGGGTCAATTATTCTGTCCAGTCCAACATGATGGCTCATGGTACTGTTCCCAAAGCAATGGCAAGTGCATTTGAAAATTCTAAAGGTGACCTTGCTGACAGAATGATGGCTGTGCTGGATGCCGCAGAAGCAGAAGGCGGGGACATCCGCGGTAAACAGTCTGCTGCTATGGTTATTGTATCAGGTGATCCAACTGGTGTGGACTGGAAAGATACAATATTGAGTTTACGAATTGAAGATCACCCTACACCCTTGGTTGAATTAAAACGGTTGATCAGGATACACCGCGCCTACCAGCATGCCAATCTGGGTGACCACTATATGGAAACAGAAGAAATTGAAAAAGCCTTACTGGAATATTCTAAGGCAGCAGAATATTACCCTGAAAATGCAGAACTGCCCTACTGGTCCGCTATTGCTCTGGTGAACAGTGGTCGATTGGAGGATGCACTGCCTGTGTTCGAAAGTGTGTTTAAACGGAATCCCGATTTGAAAACAATGACCCCCCGGTTGATTAATTCAGGTCTGTTAAAAGATGATAAAGAAATGCTTAGAAAAATAATGGAGCAGTAACTTGGACCTGGTACAAAAAAGTTGAGACGGAGCAGAAAAAGATTAAAGATTAAATGCAAAAGTGAAAGAGAAGCTATTTACGGCATTTTCTAGTATTTTCAGCCCTATATTTTCTTGCTTTATTTTTCCTTAAAATTTGTAATCTAACCGTCAATTTATAGAGAATAAACTTTGATTTAACATCTGTTTAAGGGCCCTTAGCTCGATCGGTTAGAGCAGCTAACCCTCACATAGGGAAATAAATATAAATGAATAAAATACCTATATATTTTCTGTTATTAACAATCATTGCTACTGTAAACACACAAGAAGAAAATAACTCTGGCACGTTTAGCTCTGCATTTTCAAAAGCCAGAAAAAACTATGGACCTAACGCTGTCTTTATATGGAGAGGTAAAAAATATACTACTCAATTAAAGGAAGAATTACAGCATGATCGTTTGTTTAATAATGAGAGCGCAATTGATAAATCAATAGTAGAAGATTCTTTGTTTATTTTACACACAAACAACACAAATGGTGCGTTGGAAAATTGTTATTGTCCCGATCATCCTTTGGGATCCTTAGAAAAACGTGTGGTCTTTGTAAAAGAATTTCTAGTAAAACATCCTAACACAATACTGATAGATGTTGGTGATTTTACGACGTTTTCCCACGACGGGTTTAAAGACAGTTTGGTCATCATTATAGGAGGACACAGTCAATCTGTAATTAGGGAACCAAAAGAGGTCAACGGTTCTCTCATTGTTCAGGCAGGTAAGGATGGTTATTATGTGGGTGTGGTGCAAGTGACTTATTATAATAATACAATCCTAACCAAATCTGGTAAGCTAGAACCCATGCTGCTCTCTATGCCAAGTGATTCCAGAGTTGTGAATATGATTAAAGAATATGAAAACTATTTTAATAAAAACTAATGAATCAGACACCAGAATACACCCTGGGTTAATTTGGTAAAATGAACACCTTCTATTACAAGGGATAATGAGTATATTTCAGAAATGATAAAAACGTATAAACATACTAAAATAATAATCTTATCACTGTTTATCCTTAGTTTATTTTCTGAGTGCAGCCGTGAAATTGTACCAGAAAGCGATTTAGACACACCCATCTATCACTATAAAGCAGGCGCGCGCGCGCTGGACCGGGGAGATTATTATACTGCAAAAAATTCCTTTGAACATTCTATAGCACTAAATAAAAAATTTGCACTTGGTTATGGAGGATTAGGGCTGACTTATGCTTATTTAGGCGATAATAAAAAAGCTAAAAGGAACATTGGAAAAGCAAAGGATGGCGGGAAAAATAATCCTGACGTTCTTGTTCTCTGTGCCCGTGGGTGGATCGCAATGCGTGAATCAGAAAAAAAATGGTTTAAAAATGCTGAAAACCTTTTGAAAAACGCGATGAAATCACATGAAGATCATGAGTCAGCGCTTTATTATTTAGGAGAAATAAATCTATATCGCCTTAATTTTCGTGGAGCAGAAAACTATTTTAGGAAAGTAGTAGAGAAAAAAGGTGAATACATGGGGAAAGCTGATGACAAATGGAATCTTTCCCAAAAAATTATAAGAGCAATGCCGGGCACACTTGCAGGTAAAAAAGTTGCTCTCCATGAAAAAATTACCCGGGCGGACTTATCAATACTATTTGTTGAAGAGTTGAAAGTTGAAGATTTATTTGCAAAATTGAATCAGGCTAATTCCTCAAAGTTTTACAGTCCTACAGAATTTACCAGTGAAAAACAGACAACCAAAAGTCCTCCCGACGTTCAAAATCACTGGGCATCAGTCTGGATAAAAGACATTCTGAGATATGATATATTAAACGTCAGTCCGGATGACAAATTTTATCCTGATAAATTTATTACCAGGGCTGAATACGCCATAGCAATACAGCGAATATTGGCAGCAGCTACCAATGATGAAAGCATAGAAACACGATACTTTGGAGAGTCGCCCTCAAGATTCAACGATGTTCCCAGCAGCCATCCTGCTTACAACGCAATGGCAATCTGTACCGAACGTGGTATTATGCAGGCAGATGTTATAACGGGGAAATTTGATTCTTTGGGCCCCGTGAGCGGGCCGGATGCTCTTCTGATCATTCGTACTTTGCAAAAATCACTCCGGGTAGCATATTGATTTTTCCATATAATAAAAAAATATAAACATATGAACCGGTATTTCCTCCCACTATTTACAATTATCTATGTAACCGCTTATGCCTGGGCTGGGAATATCACGGGGACCGGATACGGGCTCACAAAGGATGCAGCAACAGAACAGGCAAAGCGTGATGCAGTGGAAAAAGGACTGGGTGCTTACATTGCTTCAGAAACTGTTGTTACTGAAACTTCCCTCAGCGATAATATTTATTCCAGAGCAACAGGCTTTGTCAAATCCTTTACGGTTACAAAAGAAAAACAGGGACCGGATGATCTATGGGAGATAACCATTGATGCTGAAGTAACAGAAATATTAGATGAGATCATGCAGGATGATGCGGCCATGCAAACCCTTTTGAACAGTATGAATCGTCCCAAAATTATTTTCCTTATCCGGGAAGAAAATCTCATTGATAATACCTCTACAGATTTTACTGAGACGAAGCTCCTGAGTATGTTCTACGAAAAAGGGTTTGATGTAGTAGACCGCCAGCTTGTCGCCGCACTAAAAAGCAAGCAAGATTATGCTCAAGCATTGAGCGGAGATGTTACAGCCGCTTCACGCATTGCAAATCAATTAGGAGCGGAGGTGATTGTACTGGGTACCGCTAAAATCTCATCCGGGGGAAAAATCTATAACATGTATTCCGGCCAGGCAGATATTAGCGGGAAAATTGTACGCACAGATACAGGCCAAATTCTGGCAGTGGTGCCTAATGCTCATGGGAAAAAGCCTCATATCTCAGAATCAACAGCCGGGACTAAAGCTGTGAATGAAGCAGCAGAGATCCTTGGCAAAGATATTATCCGTCAGCTAATTGAAAAATGGAGCATACAACAATCCAATTTTATAAAAGTATATATTATTTTGAAAAATGCTGATTTTGGTTCATACATGACATTTGAGTCTTTCTTCCAGGCACAAACGGTTTCCGGGATCCGGAATGCTTATTCCAAAAGTTTCAATGATGGTGTTGCAGAGTATGAAGTTGAATTTGAGGGAAAAACCAAAGACCTTGCAATGGGACTGACCAGGACATCACCAGATGGTATTTCCTTCAAAGTAACAGGTGTCTCTGGAAATAGAATTACACTGGAGATCACTAGATAATTATGAAAGGAAAGATTAATATGGGGATGTTTAAAACACTGCTTTTCATTGCTGGCTTGGGCATTCCCCTCTTTTCGCAGGGATTTATTGGGGATCAACTGGAAAATGGTTCGGTAAATTATGCTGATCGAACCATCACCGCCATTGGGATTGGGTTTATTCCGGAGAATGCTATCAATGCCGGTCAGGCCCGGAGATCAGCCCTCCGGATTGCGAAGCAGGATGCCTTGCGGAATCTTGTTGAGATCGTAAACGGAATCGTCGTAACAAGCGAAACAACTGTGTCAGGAGCCATGTTTGACGATGAAATCAAGACCCAGGTAAAAGGTGTCATCCGGGGCGCAGAGCGGACAGGAGACCCAAAATATTTGAGTGATACATCTGTGGAAGTAAAGTATCAGGTTAAAATGAGTGGAATTTCAGAAGTGTTAATCCCTCCTGCTATTATTTCGGCTGCGCTGGAAAACACAGGAACAGAAAAAAAAGCGGTTGTTAATAAAACGATTGATCCCTCTTCTGGTGACATAACAGGAATTATAATTGATGCGCAGGGACTCAAGGTCCGCCCGGCCCTGGCACCAAAAGTGATAGACAAGGATGGTGGTATTGTCTACGGGCCTGGGGATTACAGCCGGGAATATGCGGTAACACAAGGAGTAGTCGGATACTCTAAAACCATTGAGTCAGCAAGAGAAGATCAAAGAGTAAAAGGAAATCCGCTTGTGATCAAAGCAACAGGTGTAAGCGGAAAAAACAGCACGGACATCATTATAGGCAATGATGATATAAAAAGGGTTGGTTCAGCAAATACCAGCTATGGTGTTCTAAAAGATTGCAGGATAATCATTCTGCTGGACTAATAAATTGAAGGAGATCAAAGTCGATAAACTTTTTGCAATGTATTAAAACAACCTGTCTTGTAACTGCCGTTTTAATTTTTTCAACCGGTCTAGGACAGGAGCAAGACACTACTGCTTCTGATACAATAACTAAGGAAATAGCAGTGATTACCGAAGGTTCAGCATTTGGAGCTGGATTCCATCGTCTTATCTGGAACGGAAAGACATCCGCCGGTTTGTCAGCTCCTACCGGAATATACTTTTATCAGGCAGACATTAAAAATGATTCAGGAAGATCTCTGTTCCATGAGTCCCGGAAAATGCTCCTGGTAAAATAAAATATTATTTTGAGACAATTTTTCTTACTATTCCTGTTTCTCAGTCTGATTTGTGCCCAAACGACAGGGAATGAATTTGGAAAGATTTCCCTCCCCCTGGGAAAAGTCAGTGTTAAAAAACCAAAAACTGACAAATGGGGGCGAGCTTTGCCTGGCCAAAAGGTATTTGTAGGTGATTATATTCGTACCCTTTCAAAGTCCAGGTGTGAAATCACTTTAAAAACCGGAGGAAAGGTACGCATCGGGGAAAATTCCGAACTGGAGCTGGTAAGTGCAGATATTAAACCCATGGAAAAGAATTATAACGCTAATTTAAAAAGGGGCAACATCTGGGTATCTGCAAAGGCAGCTTTTGGAGAAAAGAAAAATGTATCTGTACGTACTCCAACAGCGGTAGCAGCAATTCGTGGAACGAAATACAGGGCAATAGCAGACAGTGCTGAGAGCTCAGTCTTGATCTATGAAGGTGAAGTAGATGTGAACGCTGCGAAGAATGTAGTTGAGGCTCAAGGCAAAGATGAGAAAGATACGCCGGAGGGCAAGCCAAAATTCAAGCTTGGACCTGTAGATGAAGTTAAAGGCCCCACGGAAGTACCGGGTCCATATGAAGTATCTCTCGAAGATTGGATAAAGTTAGTGGAAGGATGGCAAATTAATGTTCGAAAAGATGGGAAATATAGTTTATTTGAATTTAATAAAACCGCAGATGGGGAATTGGACTTTGTAAAATGGAACAAGGAACAGGATGCGAAAGAGTAAACTGAGTAAATATAAATAGATTCAATTTTTAAATGTTGCTTGATTTATTAAAACGAACCAGCACTGGGACGTGTATTGGATTGATAGCTGGCCTACTCGTTGCCATTTGTACCCGGATTGATGGTTTCTTTTTAACAACCCTCCTAAATAGATATGAATTTCGTTCTTATGATGCTCGTATGGAGGGAAGAGTAAAAGATGTTCCGGAACATTCAATTGACGATGTAGTGGTCATTGATATTGATCAACTTTCCATGGCACCGAAAGAAGAAGGCGGTTTGGGACGGTATCGGGACTGGCCTTATGCTTATCATGGTAGGTTAATTGATGTGGTTTCATCCGGACAACCAAAGGCAATACTTTTTGATATCATTTTTGACCTTGAAAACACCTCAGATTTTGATCTTATAAGCAAACTGTATAGGGAAAAAACGTTTGTTGAAGATTCTCTTTTAAATATGACAGAGCAATATCTTGCTTCGCGTGATCCTGAAAAGTTTTTCATCTCAACCGCTCAAAGTGGAAAAGTGCACCACTCAATGGTTTTTGAAAGGGAGGACACTCTCATGTTTCTTTATCCCATGGAAGCGGAACCTGAGGGGTTTGATTTTGAAAAGCATATCATTCATATTCCTCAAAATGATGCCCGTAGATTACCAAGATATACGCGCATTGGCAACATGCCCATTACACTTTTGAATGCTGGGGCTGGTGTCGGAAGTCCTAATTTCCCTCAGGATTTGGATGGACTGACGCGCAGGGCACCCACTGCCATATACTTTGAAGGACCTGGACATGTTTACCCCTCTTTAGCTATGTCCGCGGCAATGGATATCCTTGATGTTCCTCAGGATGGATTCA
>CAJXJG010000059.1 GCA_913054425.1 uncultured Fidelibacterota bacterium | reverse complement strand
CACTCACCCAAACCAGCGACATTCCCCTGTTTTTATGTTATAAGCCAACTCACACAAAACAGGTAAAAAGGTTCGTTGATTGGAAAAAAGGTTTTAAACCTGCCATGGAGGTTTTAGAAGTAAATAGTTCAGGTGTGGTGCTGGATGGATCAGAATCGCATTTTGTACTGCAGGCTGAAGAAAAAAAATCGTTTAATAAAATGTATATGTATGGCGGTATTGCTATCCTTGGAGGAGGTGCAGCATTTTATTTATTGAGCCAGGGTGATGATGAAGTCTCGAGTTAAACCGGCTCTGTTTCCGTAACAATAGTAATTCCTTGAGGTCTTCATTCAAACCAGGGTGTCTGGGTTTAGGTCCATTGTTTGGGATGGTAAAGATAGCTTTGAAATAATTTTAAGTGCAGGTGTATACCTCCTTCACAATCGTGACCACCAAAATGATTGTGGCCAGACTAGGGAGTTTATTTTGACTAAGAAGAAGATGCTGTTGAAGTAAGAGGTTTATTACTCTCTGAGGAAAAATAAGCTGGTCTAAATTTTAAGAAACAAAAATGTCAATAATATTTTGTTTTAGAGCGGTACTCATTGTTAATTAGTTGTAAACTAATTCATTGGATTCAATCATTATTATGGAGTTGTAACAATGGAAAATGAAAAAAGTAAGAAATCAAAAAAATGCTGTTATTTATATTGTCTTTGCGACCTGATCTGTTTTGTATTTGGAGCCCTGTTATTGAGCCTGGCTATATTCGGCAACTGCTCCGCAGGTGCATGCGGTTCCTGCTGTAGCTGTTTGGGACTCTTGGGTCTGCCGTTAATTGCTCTGGGTTTTGTAATCAGAGCCTGGACGGGAAGATGCTGCTGCGGTCCATCAACATGCGGAACTGCGAAATCTGATTCTTAATCAACTTTATTTAATTCTCCGATTCCGTAAAACTTTTTTTCGCAAGAGTTTTATGGAGTCCGTTCACTGCCATCAAGCCGGCGGAGCCGTACCATTCGTGCAGTTCCATGGCAAGAACGCCCAGCTGAATTGCGGGATCGGTATTGGTTAGTTTTTCCGCTTCCTCAATCGTTTCCACATTGAAGATATAAATTCCCCTGATCTCGCCATCATCAAGAAATGGTCCGGCGACGGTGAGCGTGCCGACTTCAGCCATTATTCCAATATTTTTCAAGTGGGCTTTCTGGATTTCCATAAGTAAAATATAATTTTTCTCTGAGGGTAAGATGGGAGAGAAAAATCTCATTAAAAATGTAGCGGAGGAGGGACTCGAACCCCCGACACGTGGATTATGATTCCACTGCTCTAACCAACTGAGCTACTCCGCCAAATCAATTCTAATCAAAAACCTCAGAAAATTTGATATAAAAATAGTGTAAAATTTTACTGTATTTTATCATTCAATTTACTTAATGTTTGCTCAATTATTTTCAATAAAATTTCTTAACATTTTATACTAATTACAATTAAAGGAGTGTGAGTACATGTATAAGTCAGTTGAATCATTTATGGATAGGGTCAGTTTGCGTAATCCCGGTGAGAAAGAATTCCTTCAGGCTGTTCAAGAGGTTGTGGAATCTATCTGGGATTTTGTTCAGGAACATCCTCATTATTTACACTCCAGGATTCTGGAACGGATGGTGGAGCCGGAGCGGGTCATCATGTTTCGTGTTCCGTGGCGAAATGACAGGGGAGATGTTGAAGTGAACCGGGGCTATCGAATTGAATTTAATTCAGCTATAGGACCGTATAAGGGCGGACTTCGGTTTCATCCTTCTGTGAATCTCAGTATTTTGAAATTCCTTGGATTTGAGCAGGTTTTTAAGAACAGTTTAACCACACTTCCTATGGGTGGCGGGAAAGGTGGTTCTGATTTTGATCCAAAAGGCAAGTCCGACAATGAAGTAATGAGTTTCTGCCAGTCATTTATGTCGGAACTGTTTCGCCATATTGGACCAGATACAGATGTTCCCGCCGGTGATATCGGTGTGGGCGGCCGCGAAATTGGTTTTATGTTTGGGCAGTACAAACGACTCCGAAATGAATTTACCGGTACCTTAACCGGAAAAGGATTGAACTGGGGCGGCAGTCTCATCCGGCCGGAAGCAACCGGGTATGGCTGTGTGTATTTCGCCCATGAAATGTTAAAAACACGGGGGGATAGTCTTGAGGGAAAAACAGTTGCAATTTCAGGTTCCGGGAATGTTGCCCAGTTCGCGGTTGAAAAAGTATTGGATCTAGGTGGAAAGGTTGTCACTCTTTCTGATTCCTCCGGTTCAATATATGATGCCAGTGGAATTAATTCTGAAAAACTGGCTTATGTTATGGAAGTGAAAAATGTCAAACGAGGCAGGATCAAAGAATATGCAGAAAAATTTGAGGTTGAATATTGGGAAGATGAACATCCCTGGAAAGTGAAGTGTGATGTTGCTCTTCCTTGTGCAACGCAGAACGAGTTGAATGGGAAAGAAGCTGAAATGCTCATTAATAATGGATGTATCTGTGTCGCGGAAGGGGCAAATATGCCTTCAGATCCCGATGCTGTTGATGTGTATCTGAAAAAGAAAATTTTATACGGTCCTGGTAAAGCATCCAATGCCGGAGGTGTAGCTGTATCCGGCCTTGAAATGAGCCAAAACAGTATGCGGTTAAATTGGTCACGTGAAGAAGTTGACAATAGACTTCAGGACATTATGAAAAATATACACACATCCTGTGTGGAGTACGGTACTGAAAATGATTTTATAAATTATATCAAAGGCGCCAATATTGCAGGATTTATTAAAATTGCAGATGCAATGATTGACCAGGGTGTTGTTTAATCATACAATTAATGAAAAATAAAAAATTCCTTAGAGAAAATTCCCGGGAAATTTTAGTATAAAGAGGAATAAAACTCTTGTGAATTTCTAAATAAGTCAGATTCCTGTTGATTGTTCTTCATCCATCATTTCCTCAACAACATCCGGTTGACACTGTATAATTCCTTCCCCCTTTTGTCCATTTATAATTACTTCTAAAGGATTCTCAGTTTGAATCCAGGCTGTGTGAGCTTTTTTGTTTTTAACAGTTTGCTGGCGGATCCAATCCAGATTAAAATAATCCTGTTTTCCCTTGTGATTCACTGTAAAATATCCGATTCTCATTCCGGTAACATTTTGAAAAAAGTGGCTACCAAAGGAAGGATCAACCGGAAACTTTTCAAGTCCAAGTTCAATGATGACCTTCGCTCCGGAGATTTGTGTCCAGTTAACCGGTACTCCTAACCACGGATCTGCTGAACCCCATCTTCCGGGACCAACCAGGATGTATGGTTGATTAGATCTGAGTATTTTATTGTACGATTCAATTTCTTTAGAAATTTTGGTAGTGTTATCAGCATGAAACGTTTTGGGGTCAACAAAAATTATATCTTTGATTCCATCGATTTTTCCATTTCCCAAGACTACACCGCTTTTGCAAATGATATCCTTATCACGATTGGAGGCGGACTCTTCATTAATGTTCACGGTACTCAAAATCATTGGTTTAATTTGCAGAAGACAAAATTCAGGAAGTCTATCAATATCTTTGTAAAGATTTACAGAAAATTCAATTTCCACATGACCGCCTAAAGATTTTTTCCCAATTTCCAGTATTTCTGTCAGGATTTCGGCCAGAGGGAATGAATTCCATTTTAATACTGGCGCAAAAGTAATTACTCGAATTCCGGGATGCTGTAATGAATCTCGAATTATATTATCTTCCGAAGACACTACGCTTCCTGCCCAATTGAGAGTCCCATCTTTTTCCGCTGTCTTCAGATCAAACGAATTCAAATTGCCCATTTCACCGTTTTTAAGAAGACTGCTGTTTGAATTAAGATTCAAGGCGTAAAAGGAATTTTGTGAATTTGCGATTGTTGCCTTAACCGAATAATACTGTGGGAGAATTGTGGGATATTTTGGAGAAAAACGTAGGGCATTTTCCCGGTTGACAACTGTTCGACCCATTCCTAAGGCAATCGTTGCAATTCCCTCTTCACGTTTCATATACGATACGGGATAATAGTTTATGGATTGTGCTATTCCACTAAAAGTTGGATAAAAGCGTGGACCATACTTTTGACCAATTAATTCCATGAGGATTATACCCATTTTTTCTTCTTCCCGGCGCTGAACTGAACTTTTTAAAAGTGCTTTTGGCTCCTGAAAATAGGTTGATGCAAACACACGTTTTATTGCTTCACACAACTGATTGAATCGAATGTCCTTATTTTTTGCTATATTTGGCAGCATGTAGGTTGCATACATCCCCGCCAGAGGTTGATACATAGAATCTTCCAGTAAACTTGAAGAACGTACTGCAATGGGATAGTGTACTTCAGAAAGAAAAGTTTTCAAAATTTTTCGTAGTTCTTTAGATAATTTTCCCCGTAGAAACTGTTTTTCGATTGAGATGTTGGACCTGGCATTTAAGGCTTTACCCCAAAGTTTGTTATCATTCATAAATCTGTCAAATTCATCAGTGCCAATAACGGCTAAACGAGGTATGCGGATATTAACATTCGGGATTTTTTTTTGAAGATGAGATTTGTTTATGACGGAATTAATGAATCCAAGTCCCCGGGCTTTCCCCCCCAGGGATCCGGTTGAAATTTGAATAAAACCTGTTTCTTGTGGACTCACTTTGGAGGTGAATTCAGTCATTTGACTTTTTTGCTGGATGTCAAGCGCTTCATTTATGGCCTGAATCATTTGAGAGCGAAGATGATCAACATCTTTAAAATCGCTGATTTTCAGGGGTCTTAAAATTGTTGCCAAGTCAAATTCACCCCGAGCCGCAAACCAGTTTGAAAAATGATTACTGGCAGCATGATATACTAACGAACTTTTTGGTATTCGTAATAATCGGTTTCGAAGAGTTTTTAAATCTGAAGCTTGTGCCAGTTTTTTACCTGCTTTATTCCGAAATATGAAGTCTCCAAACCCGAAGTTATTCAGAATAAATTCTCTCAAATCCTGCAGGAGTGTACTTGATTGTTTATGTAAAAATACAGCCTGTATTTGTTGAGCTTTTACAGCCTGTTTTTTATTTGTGGATTGAAGCATAACCGGTATATTCGGTTCTTTCTTTCGCACGTATTCAATAAATTTAATTCCAGCTTCAGGGTTCATTTCTCCCATCATGGAAAACCTGATATCAGAAATGATTCCTAAAATATTGGATTGATATCTGTTAAAATAGTTTTTTGCTTCCAGGTAATTAGTTGCAAGCAGGATTTTAGGACGTCCCCGCAAATGCAAGAGACGTTGAGTATTATTTAAGCTTTTTCCTACCAGTTGTTTTGTGTGATACATAATTTCCCGATAAATCATGGGAAGCATGACGGAATAGTATCTGGATGTATCTTCCACCAGGATTATTGCCCTGATGTCTCCTTCTAAAATATCTCTTTTTGAATTTTTTTTATCTTCTATCTGTTTAATAATTGCAGGGAATACATTCGCATTGCCTGACCATATAAACACACGATCAACCGAATTCTTAAGATCTTTTTCGGGTAATTGTTTAATTTCAGATTCATCAAATGCGAGCAGGATCACCGGTTTTCGCGGATAGAGTTTTTTGACTTTAAAACTAAAAGAAAGCGGATTCATATCTGCAATCCTCATCATAACGATGACAAGATCAAGTTTCCGTTTTGAAAGCATTTCTAATGCCGTCTTGGCGGAATTTGCCTGCCAAACCCGAGGTGCATAATTGAAATTCATTCCGATATATTCGTGAAGGATTTGTTCCGTCAATCTTCCGTCTTCTTCCAAAATAAAAGCATCATAGGGACTGGCGACCAGTAGGATTTCGTGGACCCTGTAAAGCATGAGGTCCTGAAAGTCAAGGCGTTTTTTTCGTTTTATTTTTCCGGAGGGCATAAGTATAAATTAAGAGAATAGGTTGAATTAAAAAATAGGAGATTCTCATTTAGAAAATATTTGAACAGGGTATGAAATGCGATTAATTTATACAGTAATTAACGTAAATAGGATTATCATGAGATTGTCAATTTCTGATTTTCACCATTTTTTTCTGGATTTATTTTTCCCGAACCAATGCCTGGTATGTAGTAAAGGAATTTTCAGATCAAGTGACAGTATTTGTACTCAGTGCTTCATGAGTTTTGAAAAAACAAATTTAGGTAACTGGATCGAAAACGTTTCTCATTCTGAAGGGTTGGACGGAGTTTACTCAGGATGGTATTTTAATGATCAAATTCAACGGGTAATACATTCATTAAAATATGAAGAAAGGGCTAAATTAGGCTGGGAGCTAGGACATCATTTAGGAAATATGTTCCCATCGCTCCAGGTTGGAGATTTGGATTTCTTAGTACCGGTTCCACTTCATTCTGTCAAAAAAAGAGAGCGGGGGTACAATCAGGCGAAATGGATTGGGAAGGGATTATCGTCTATTTGGGGAATTCCACTAGATTTTTCCATTTTGAAAAGAAAAAAATATACAGAAACTCAAACAATGTTATCTAGTTTAGAACGGAAGGAAAATATGGATAAAGCGTTTGAAGTAAAGAGAATGACGACGGGGTTAAATATCGGAATTATTGATGATGTTTTAACAACGGGATCTACCATGTCTGCCTGTTTTGTCATGTTAAAAGAGAAGGGGTTTCAATCAGTTTTTGCAATTACCTGCAGTACGCCGAAGCTGGAAAAGAAGTACAATTTAAGATAGAAAAAATATTTCGCATGTTAAAATTACTAACATTATTTGATTTAAAATCTAAACGGGTTCTTATCCGTGTGGATTTTAATGTTCCCCTCGTAGATGGTAAAGTTGCTGATGATTTCAGAATTTCCGCCGTATTGCCTACAATCAAACATTGTTTGAGTGAAGGAGCTTCTGTAGTTCTTATGTCCCATTTAGGACGCCCAAATGGGCAAAACAATCCTGATATGAGTTTAATGCCCACAGGTGAAAAGCTGGCAGAACTTCTGGAGATGCCCATTAAATTCTCAGATAATTGTGTTTCAAGCGATGCCCGGGATGTTTCATTGGGATTAAAGCCGGGTGAAATACATCTATTGGAAAACCTTCGATTTCATGATGATGAAACCAAAAATGATAAAAGGTTTAGCTACCAATTGTCAAAACATGGGGATATTTACATCAATGATGCATTTGGTACTGCACACCGTGCTCACGCGTCAAACGTGGGTGTAGTAGAATATTTTAGCAAAAAAGGAATGGGGTTTCAGATTGAAAAAGAATTACAATTCCTTAATTCTGTGACCCGAAATCCACAACGTCCTCTGACCCTGATTTTAGGAGGTGCAAAAATTGGAGGAAAACTTGAATTGATAAATACATTTATTCATGAAGCGGATTCTATTTTGATTGGAGGCGGAATGGCGTTCACGTTCCTGAAAGCAAAGGGATTGGATGTAGGCGCTTCAATAGTGGATGATTCCATAATTGAAATAGCTGGAAATATTTTAATTCAAGCGAAGAAAAGAAAAGTAGAATTATTGTTTCCAACTGATTTTTTAGTTGCTGAAAACATAGACAAACCTAAGGACCGGGAATGCGTGGAGTGCGATCATATTCCGTCATCAAAAATGGGTCTTGATATCGGTCCTGAAACCGTCCAGATATTTTCAGATATTATTCATTCATCTGGTACCGTAATTTGGAATGGTCCCATGGGTGTTTTTGAGAAACCGGAATTTAAAGATGGAAGTCAAGGAATTGCACAGGCTATGGCAAAAGCATCACATGAAGGTGTTATAACTGTCGTGGGAGGAGGTGATACCGCTTCCGCAGTCAAACAATTTGGTTTGCATAATGACATGTCTCATGTTTCAACCGGTGGTGGTGCATCACTGGAACTTTTAAGCGGGAATCAACTTCCCGGGTTATTCGCGTTAGAACAATAAACTTTCTTTGTTTAAATTTGTTGAATAATTTTTATGAAAAATGTATTACAATTCGAATGATCTTGTGTAGGAAGTTAATAATTGAAAAATAATATAGTAGCAGGAAACTGGAAGATGAATAAAACCCCTGCTGAGGGCCGATCTTTCCTTACAAAAATCGTCAATTTACTTTTGGATATAAAAAGGACTGCAGTTATATTCTGCCCGCCTTTTCCAGGCCTGTTTGGATTGGATAAACTTCTGGAAGGGACAGGATTTTATCTGGGGGCGCAAAATTGTCACTGGGAAAAACAGGGAGCTTTTACAGGTGAAGTTTCACCTCAGATGTTAAAAACCTGCGGTGTGGAATATGTGATAGTCGGACATTCTGAACGTCGCCATGTGTTTGGTGAATCGGATGAGTGGATAAATCAAAAAGTTCAGGCGGTATTGGAATGGGGGATGAAACCTATATTTTGCATCGGTGAAACATCTCAGGAAAGAAAAAAAGTGGAAACCCGGAGTGTCTTGGAAAGGCAATTGACTAAAGGATTGTCAGGAATAAAATCTATGGAAAAAGTTATCTTAGCTTATGAACCTGTATGGGCGATAGGAACGGGAGAGAATGCGTTTCCGGAACAGGTTGAAGAAGCGAATAAAATAATTCGATCCTGGATCGGAAATTTCTACGGTGGAGAACGTGCGGATAAAGTCCCCATCCTTTATGGTGGTTCTGTGAACCCTGAGAATACTGAAGAACTTATCCGGACGGATGGAACAGACGGATTTCTGATAGGAGGAGCAAGTTTAGATGTGGAATCATTTTGTTCCATTGTTCAACAAGTAGATAAAAATTATTAAGGAGATAAAATGCAAGGATTTTTAATCACCATTCATACCTTGGTTAGTCTATTGTTAGTTATGGTAATCTTGATGCAGGCAAGTCAAGGAGGTGGACTTTCGGGTACATTTGGAAGCGGTGCCACCAGCGCGATTATGGGAGGCAGGGGTGCTGCTTCATTTTTAAGTAAACTCACCACCTGGCTGGTTATAATTTTCATGACGTTGGCTTTGTTAATCAGTTTTTTCAGTTCACCCTCGATTGCTGAAACGGAATCATTATTGAAGAAAGAAGCAGAAAGTCGGGTTCTGACACCCGGCGCTGATCTTTCATTGCCGACAATTCCAGATAACCAGTAGGAATACATTTGGGTTCAGGAAATGAAAAATTTATCTTGCCGAAGTGGTGGAACTGGTAGACACGCTGTCTTGAGGGGGCAGTGGGGGAAAC
>CAJXJG010000058.1 GCA_913054425.1 uncultured Fidelibacterota bacterium | reverse complement strand
GGGAGGAAAGTCCGAGCACTGCAGGACAGGGTGCCTCCTAACGGGAGGAGTCCGCGAGGACATGGAAAGTGCAACAGAAAAGAAACCGTCACGACATCAATGATGTCGGGATAAGGGTGAAAAGGCGGTGTAAGAGACCACCAGTTTCCGGAGCAATGCGGAAAGCTTGTAAACCCCACCTAGTGCAAGATCGAATAGATCTCCAGATGTTGTCCGCATCATAATGAGAGATGGGTAGATTGCGTAATCCAGACTGTGAAGTCTGGATCAGATGAATGGTCACTAATTCTGCATAGCAGAAAAACAGAACTCGGCTTATAGACCGGCTCATTTTTTAATCAAGCAATGAATTGGCGAATTTTAGATCCTGACCCTGAAATTGTTAGCAGCCACATACAGGAATTTCACTGTACGGAGATTATTGCTAAGATAATGGCAAATCGGGGAATTAATTCCTTTAATGATTCCCATTCTTTCTTTAATCCTGACTTAAGCCTACTCCACGATCCCTTCCTTATAAAAGATATGGATCGGGCCGTAGATGGGGTTATTCTAAACATTGATAAACAATCTCCAATTCTCATTTTTGGGGATTACGATGTAGATGGCACTACTGCTGCATCTGTTCTTTACCTTGCGCTCAGCTCACTTGGGGCGATTGTCTCAACCTACATTCCTAATCGAGATAAAGAAGGGTATGGATTGTCAGTCCAGGGGATTGAACGCGCGCAAGCTTCCGGTTCTGACTTAATAATTACGCGTGATTGTGGAATAAACGCATTTGAGCAAATAAATATTTCTAATTCTTTAGGAATTGATGTGGTAGTTACTGATCATCATGTGCCTGGTGATATACTCCCGGATGCGTTTGCCATTTTGAATCCACAAAGGACAGATTGCGCTTATCCCTTTGACAGCTTATGTGGAAGCGGCGTGGCATTCAAGCTTGTGCACGCTCTTATAAAAAAGACGGGAAAAGAATTAACATCACTTTTAAATCTTTTGGACATTGTTACCCTGGGTACTGCTGCGGATTTCGTACCAATACTTGATAAAAACAGGATCATTGTTCATTATGGCATTGAACAATTGAGATCTACAACACACCTGGAGATTTAAGCTCTTTTAGAACATGTTGGATTGAAAACAGGTTCTTTATCTGTTGGACAGTTAGTGTTCAATATAACCCCGAAGATCAATGCCGCGGGTAGAATGGGAGATGGAAACAGGGCTGTGGAATTATTGACAACGCAGGATTCTGCACGCGCAATTAAATTAGCAAAAGAACTTGTTTGTGAAAACAAGAGAAGGAGAAAAATTCAGGAGACTGTGCTTGATGGCGCCATGCGAAAAATGAATGCTGAGGTAGATATTATAAATGATAAAGCTATCATTCTTGCCGACTCCGGATGGCATCCCGGTGTAGTTGGGATTGTTGCTTCCAAACTCAAGGAAGAATATAACCGACCTGTCATTATAATATCTATTGGTAAGGATGGAATAGGGAAAGGTTCTGCACGAAGCATAGAAAATTTTGATATGTATGATGCTTTAACAAATACCAATAAATTTTTAAAGGGATACGGTGGCCATCCAATGGCAGCAGGAATTACAATAAAGGAAGAAAACCTGAATAATTTCAGGAAGATATTTTTACACTACACAGGCGAGAAGTTGAGAAATCTTGATCCGGTGAAAAAAATTGTTCTAGAGGGAGAAATTTATCTGTAAGATATTGATAGTCGTTTCATGACATTCCTAAATAAATTAGAACCGTATGGTCCTGGGAATATGAGACCAAAGTTTGCAATTAGAAATGTGATTATTGTTGGAACTCCAAAAGTAATCGGCAATGGAGACCATCTAAAATTCAAGGTACAACAGGGAAAAGCAGTTTATGGTGCTATCGGGTTTAATATGTCCCGGCATTACGAACAGCTTATTAAAGGCTGTCCGCTTGATCTCGCCTGTTTAGTCGAAATTAATGAGTGGCGGGGCCAGGAAAGTATTCAGTTAAACGTCCGTGATATTAAATTGAGTGAAAAAAACTATGATTAAAACAGAAATTACCGGTATTGGGTATTATGTACCTGAACAAGTCATTACAAACAAGGATTTAGAGCAGAAAATGGATACAACTAATGAATGGATTGTCAGCCGGAGCGGTATTCAGGAGCGGCATTGGGTGAGAAACGGAATGTGTACATCCGATTTGGCATTTGAAGCATCTAAAAAAGCAATGGAAGCTGCAAATGTATCACCAAAAGAAATAGACTTAGTAATTGTTGGGACCATTTCGTCGGATTATTTTTTCCCTGGCGTAAGTGCTCAGTTACAAGATCTTCTTGGCTTAAATAATGTGGGTGCTTTTGATATTAAAGCGGCCTGCTCAGCTTTTGTTTATACTTTGTCTATTGGTGATCAATTTATTCGATCCGGCATGTATGATACAATTCTCATCGTTGGCGCAGAAGTCCAGTCAAGGTATCTAAATATTTCATCGGAGGGAAGAGATATAGCAGTTTTATTTGGTGATGGAGCAGGTGCTGCGATTCTACAAAAAAGTGATGGAAAAAGAGGAATTCTTTCTACACATCTCCACTGTCAGGGTGCCAATTTAAAAAACCTATGGATGGAGGCGCCTGGTTCTTCTGAAAATTGTCAAATAACTACTATTAGATTAGAAGAAGGACGACATTTCCCTTACATGAACGGCAGAGAGGTTTTTCGGCATGCCGTTTTACGGTTTCCAGAAGTGATTCAAGAGTCGTTGGATTCCAATGGGCTGACACTAGATGATGTCGCGTTGATTATTCCACATCAGGCAAACTTGAGAATCAGTCAAGCGGTTGCTAAGCGCCTAGGGGTTGGCATGGATAAAGTATTTAGCAATATCCATAAATATGGCAATACAACAGCAGCATCAATTCCTATTGCTTTTTGTGAAGCTATTGAGGAGAAGAGAATTTCAAAGGGAGATATTGTTATTCTGGCCTCATTTGGAGCTGGGTTTACTTGGGCATCGGCTGCGATCCGTTGGTAAATTAGCAGGAGGATGATGAAGAAAAGGAAAGCCTATGGATAAGTTGTTTTTCACAGATGAACATATGATGCTTCGAGATATGGTTCGGGATTTTGCAAAAAATGAAGTACAGCCACTGGCTAGGGAGATGGATGCAACCGGAAAATTTCCCCTGGACTTGGTAAGGCAGATGGGAGACTTGGGATTAATGGGAATCCCGATATCTGAAAAATATGGTGGAGCCGGAATGGACACAGTTGCCTATGCCTTAGCTGTGATGGAGTTAGCAAAGGTGGATGCTTCTCTTGCCATAACCATGTCAGCACATACATCTTTGGGGACAGTCCCGATTGTTCTTACCGGAACGGAAGAACAAAAACAAAAATGGGTGCCACTTTTGGCTTCCGGGAAAATACTGGGAGCCTTTGGATTGACGGAACCTGAAGCAGGAAGTGATGCTGGTTCCACTCGTACTGCTGCGGTGAAAGATGGTGATCATTATGTTGTGAATGGAGGTAAAATTTTTATTACTAATGCAGGCGAGGCGGGCGTGCTAAGCTTTACAGCTCAGGTTATTGAAGAAGGAATTAAGAAAGGAATTGGTGCGTTTACGATTCCAACAGACATGCCCGGGTTGAAAATTGGGCCGAAAGAAAAGAAAATGGGCTGGCGTGCCAGCGACACAAGACAATTATATTTTGAGAATATGAAAGTTCCCGCAGAGAGCATGTTGGGCAATCCTGAAGAGGGATTTAAAACGTTTTTAAAAACCTTAATCGGTGGTCGAATTTCTGTCGGCGCGCTTGCGGTTGGAACAGCAGAAGGTGCATATGAAAAAGCCCTCAAATATTCTACTGAAAGGAAAGCGTTTGGACGGGAAATTTATAAATTCCAATCCATTGGATTTAAATTAGCCGATATGGCAACCCGCATTGAAGCAGCGAAATTACTGGTATTTCATGCCGCATGGATGAAAGATCAGGGGAAAGATGTCATTAAAGAAGCTGCCATGGCAAAACTTTTTGCAAGTGAGGTTGCGATGGATGTTACAATAGAAGCTATCCAAATTCATGGTGGATACGGATATGTAGCTGAATATGATGTAGAACGATTTTTTCGAGATGCAAAAGTGCTGGAAATTGGTGAAGGAACCAGCGAAATACAACGGCTGGTTATTGCAAGGGAAATTATTCGAGAAGTTGTGAACCAATGATGAATAAAATAAAAAGGGAAACCTCTTTTGAGATAATAATGAGGATTCTCAATAAATACTGGCTGCAAATTAGTATTTTAACGGTGTTTGTTATCCTTACCTCATTATTTTTTCCCACGGGAAAATCTCTCCAATTTGTTTATAAGTTAGACGATATTGCCCGGGAACCTGTTATTGCTCCATTTACCTTTCCAATTCTAAAAACTGAAGAAAAATTACAGGGAGATCTTAATGAGGCGCTAAGATCAGAACCGTTTGTGTTTTTCAGGGATCAAGAGATTGTCGAATTCTGGGCAGAAAAAACTAAGGAGTTCTTCCTGTTGCTTACAAAGATTCGGAGTACAAGCGAACAATTAAAACAATCTGAGGACCTGGTTTATCGTTATCGTTATGAACCCCAGTATGCGATAGCGAAGGCAGAATTTACTGCCGATAGCACATCTCTATCTCTTTCGCTTGAAAAGCTCAAGAAAAATTACCCCTTTCCAACTGAACAAGATCTGTGGAAGTCCTTTATTTTTAAAGAAAATTCTGAAATTAATGATAACGCCTTTCACCAATTTGAAAAATATATATTTCAGATTTGCAGGAATCGTTGGGCTGAAGGAATCTATGATATTAACAAAGATAAAATAATCAGCGATAAAGTGATGATTCACCAAGGAGAAGTACCGGTTTTGTTAGCTCCTGATGAATTTAATGATCTTGAGAAAGCGTGGACTAAGGTAAAAATAGAGATCAACAAGCTTTTTCCTGAGGAAGAAAATCATTTTAGAGTAATTGGATATGACTTGGCAGTAGAGTTTATGAAACCCAATCTAATCTATGATAAGGAAACTACTGAAAGACGGCAGAAAGCTCGTTCTGACAGAGTCCCAAGATTTCAGGGTACAGTGCTTAAAAATGAACGAATTGTTGATGCAAACACACGTATAAATGCAGATATTCTTCAAAATCTTCAATCTCTTGCTGTGGCTATTGAAAAAAAAGAGGGTTCTCAATCCGGGCGGGCTGTTCTTTCTTCTTATGTCGGAAGAATAATTCTCATCGCGGTCGTTATTTCTTTTTTATTTACATTTTTGATGATTTACAGGAAGCCTGTATTTGATAATTGGAAGATGATACTGCTTATTTCACTTATCTTTTTTGTAGAGTTGGGGTTATCATATTTGTTTGTTCTCCGTCTCAATATTTCTCCTTATTTAATCCCAATAACCGTTGCTGCCATGACTTTGACCATTCTGTTCGATGCGCGCATTGGATTTATGGGTATAACATCCATGGCGTTACTCGTCAGTATTATGATTGGGAACAATTTTGATTTTATGGTAGTTGCCATCTTTACATCCAGTGTTGCCATGTACAACGTCAGAGAATTGCGTACACGGACACAAGTTTTTAAAACCATTTTTTCTCTACTTGCTGCCAGCCTCCTGGTTATGGTAGGATTAGGACTTTTTAAAGGCAGTAGTTGGTCAGGAATTCAAGTGGACATTTTATATTTGTTGATGATTAGTATTTTGGCACCCATTCTCACATACGGCTTAATAGGACTGCTTGAAATAACTTTTCAAATTACGACGGATTTGACCTTGTTGGAATTGCTTGATTTTGATCATCCCCTTTTAAAAAGGTTACAACAGGAAGCAAATGGGACATTCAACCACAGTATAGTGGTGGGCAATCTGGCAGAAGCTTGCGCTAATTCCATTGGAGCACGATCTCTGTTGTGTCGGGTTGGCGCTTATTATCACGATGTGGGTAAAATAACGCGCCCGGAGTATTTCATCGAAAATCAATTCACGGGAGAAAATAAACACGACACACTTACCCCGGTAATGAGCGCAAAAACTATCCGGAATCATGTAAAGGAAGGGCTGGAACTGGGGAAGGAATATGGTCTCCCAAAGATCGTCCGGGATTTTATTCCCATGCATCATGGTACCACCCGGGTGGAATATTTTTACCGTAGAGCGCTTGAAACTGCCGAAGATTCTACTGAAGTTGACGAAAACGCGTTCAGGTATCCTGGGCCGAAACCTGACACAAAAGAGACAGGTATCCTGATGGTTTGCGAAGCAGTTGAAGCGGCAGTACGATCCATCAAAAATCCTGACATTATAAAAATTGAGGCGATGATTAATAAGATTATCAAAAGCCGTGTAGATGATGGACAATTAGATGAATGCCCCCTGACCTTAGGCGAATTGACAAAAATAAAAGGGAGGATAGACGGCAATTCGGGTATGCTCCCAGTTCTTCGTGGGATTTACCATATTCGTGTGGAATACCCGGATGACCCAAAAGAGGGGACAACGGGGTAGTCAAATAAATGATAAAAACCCAGATAGAAAAGGACCCGGAATTGGATCAGCCTGATGATGAGATTTGTTGTAAAATTTTGAGAACTGTATTGGAAGATCAAGATATCGATGACGGAACAATCACAGTCATTTTTGGTCAAGACGAACTTTTGCGCGGCTTAAAAAAGCAGTTCTTCCAGAAAAACCAATTTACAGATGTGATTGCATTTCGGTTAAACAATTATAAGGAAAAAGCTGTTGAAGGTGAAGTGTATATCAGCCTTCCCCGAGCAAGGGAGAATGCGGAGATTTTTGGTGAACCGTTCGAAAAAGAAGTCACCAGACTGCTTATCCACGGAGTGCTCCATTTGTTGGGATTCGATGACATTACAAAGATATCAAAAAAAGAAATGACATCGCTTGAAGATACCTATTTAACAATGGTTCGATGGAAAAAATTATTCACAAAGAAAATCTCCAGCTTATAATGGTAGACACTAATCAGCGTAAGTCAATTGGAGATTCGCTTTCTCAACTAATAGAAATTGTGGAAAAATTAAGGGCCCCAGGTGGCTGCCCATGGGACAAAGAACAAACCCACGATTCACTTTTACCATACCTTCTTGAGGAGGTATATGAAGTCATTGAAAGTATAGAAGAAGAGGATCTGGAATTGTTGAAAGAGGAATTAGGAGATCTATTACTTCATGTTGTGTTCCAGGCGTCCATTAGTAAAGAAAATGGAGATTTTTCACTAATTGATTCATTAGAACATGTGAATGAAAAATTAGTTAGAAGACACCCTCATGTATTCGGAGATCAAGGTGCAGATGGCCCCTTTCACGCAAAACAGAATTGGGAAGCTGCGAAGCACGAGGAGAAGAAAAGGAATTCCCGCCTGGATGGGATCCCAAAAACATTACCGGCACTTACAAAATCGCAACGCCTCCAGGAAAAAGCAAGTTATACAGGATTTGATTGGGACAAAATTGATCAGGTGTGGGAGAAGGTACATGAAGAAATTCAGGAATTGAAAGAAGCCGAAAAGAGCGGTATAAAACGCCATATTGAAGAGGAAATAGGAGATGTCCTGTTTAGTATTGTTAACCTGTCTCGATTCCTTGGTATTTCTGCTGAAGTTGCATTAAGGAAGTCGAATAAAAAATTTACGAGTCGGTTTAAAGCATTAGAACGAGAGTTTAAAAAACGAGGGAATAAAATGGAGGATTCCAATCTGAAAGAAATGGATAAAATCTGGAATACTTTGAAGAAACAAAGCTAAACCCATTTATTGAGACTAGACCTCAATCTGTTTCCATGAACCTGTTCTGACTTTCAGCGCCATGATCACCGCAAAGGGAATAATCCATGCAGCAAATCCAATCCACGCACCAATCACACCCATGCTTTTTATAATACCCAAATAATAGGATAAAGGTACAAAGAGCACCCAGCAGATCGTCATATTAACAAGAGCGGGGAAGCGAGTATTCCCCGCGCCAGTGAGCACAAAAAAGAGTGTTAACCCAATAGCATCAAAATACTGGAGTATTCCGATAATCTGGAGGCAGGGTTTGCCTATTGCAATAATTTGCGGATCATCTGAAAATACGGAGATAATCCAGCCCGGCATGAGGATGAAAACCAGTCCCACACTGCCCATGATTAAGAGAGCCCATTTCAAGGCGTCTTTTACAGCCTGTCCCGCTTTATCAGGTTCTTCCTCACCTAAAAACTTTCCCACCAATGTTGCGCTTGCCATTCCCACACCTATAGCAGGCATAAATGATGCATGGGCAATATTAAGGATGACATTAGATGTGGCCAGTTCCAAGGTTCCAATCATTCCGATGATTTTATAAAAGACAGCAAAACCTGTCATGGAAATCATTTCCTGAATGCCCACGGGAAATCCCAATTTTACCTGCTGAATCAGATTGACAGAGATAAACTGAAATCCAAAGGGATGATAGGGCTTAATCCGCTCCTTAAATAAAAACAGGACAAAGTGAATTACCATCCAGATTGATGCTATCAGTGTGGCAATAGCAGCCCCCTTTACAGCTAGTGCCGGAAAAGGTGCCCAGTTCCACAATCCTGCTAACCAGGGGATTCCCAAATTCGTAAAATATTGTGTAATATGTTCAGAACCGTAAATGAAACCGGCATTCAAATACACATTCAGGATATTGGATGAAATGGTTACCACCATATGCACCCGGGTCTCTTCCACTCCTGCATAGAATCCCTGGAATGCAAAGCTTGTGAGAACAAATAAAATACTGAAAAATCCCACAAATAAATAGTCAGTGCAGTGGGGTATGACGGCGATATCGTCCAGAAAAAGTCCTGCAATTTCTGAGGCATACGTGATTCCTAAAATGGTAAAAGGAATTGCAATAACAGAAGCCAGGATTATGCCGTTATTGAGTGCATTGCCGCATTCGGGATATTTTTTCTGACCCAGCCTCCGAGAGCTTACTGTCTGCACAGCTGTGCGCAATCCTATCCCCATACTCATGATAACCCATAATAAGAGCGAACCCATTCCAGTCGCTGCTAATTCATTTGTACCCAGCCTGCTTACCATGGCCATGTCTGCCAGTGACATGATCACCCTGCTCATGTTGCTGAATATTATGGGAATAGCCAGGATAATAACCTGCCTGGAAATACTTTTATTGTAATGAGTGGGCATGAAGAAGAGTTAATTAAAAATTAATTACTTAAGCAAACGGCTAAAAAAGATGTATATAACTAAAAATAAAATAGCTTAAAATTTGGAAGAAAATAAATTGTTTATACCTTATTCTCCTTGAATTGTTACTACCAAAGTCCTGTTTCCTCCATGGTTTCGGTGTTCACATAAGTAAATCCCCTGCC
>CAJXJG010000057.1 GCA_913054425.1 uncultured Fidelibacterota bacterium | reverse complement strand
ATTTTTAGGAGGATAGCTATCCCCCTAATCTTATTCGAATCTCTAAAAGGAAGAAAATACTATTGACACACAATAAAAAACTGATGTAGAATAATACGTACGCGTTAATAATCGGTAAATAAAGTAAGGAGTAAGTAATGCAAAAAGGAAGTGTAAATAAAGTCGTGTTAGTCGGTCATCTGGGTGGCGACCCGGAAGTCAGGCATACCCCGTCCGGGGCAGCCGTGGCAAACTTCAATCTGGCAACAAATGAATCCTGGCGTGATGCCAATGGTGATATTCAGGATAAAACTGAATGGCACCGTTGCGTTATGTTTAGAAAATCGGCTGAGTTGGCAGGTGAACTGCTAAAAAAAGGTCAGCTTGTTTTTCTGGAGGGAAAACTCCAGACCCGTAATTGGGAAGATAAAGAAGGCCTTAAGCGGTATACCACGGAGGTTCTTTGTGATACCTTCACAATGCTGGGCCGTAAGATGGGTAGTAATGGAGACCGACCCGCGTCCCCTCCTTCGGGAGAGGATGAGGACGACTTGCCATTCTAATCAATCTGCTGTCAGATTAAGTAAAAAAGGGAGTTCTCACGAGCTCCCTTTTTTTTATTATTCAGCAATTTTCATTATGAAATAACCCGGGAATGAGAAAAAGTTTGGAAATTTTCAAAAGGTCATTACTCAATTTTTTTAATCTATTCTTCTGTTTCAAATATATGAATGATGATTTTGATAGATCAAATTTTAAACTTAAGAAACTCTAAAAAAAACATTAATAATATTTAATCACCTTAATCATATACTTATCTAACAGCTCATTTCTAACACTGGTTTTTCGCGAACACAGAAATAAATTATGGCAAAATGTAATGTACAATTACTTCAGGAAGCACCTTCATCGCATCTTCCTCAGATATCTTTTCGGATTGAAATTTTATCTCAGCGGGAACCCACTGAGGAAAAGGTACAATTTCAACTTTATGTTTGCCTGAAGTTGTATGAATTTCTACTACTTTATCTAATAATCCAGAATCGAATTTTGGAGCTAACTTTACCAGTACAGACCATAGATTTTTATGAATAAAGGTGATTTTCCCCTTGATAAACCTGCACACAAGAATCATTTCAGACTTTCTTACCTCACTCAAAAGATGATAAATTAAATTCCCTTTGGGGTGCCCCCACCAACTTCCTTTTATTTTTTCACCGGCAATTTTATCCGCAAGATTGGGAATAGATCCTTTGGCAGATTCCAACATTACTCCCTGTTCCTCAATTAGTTTTAATATCTGTTGCATGGTCATTTTAAATCTTTTAGAATTAAGATAATTGTCAGTTTAACTTACCGCTGAATGAAAAAACCTGCAGCCAGGGTAGATTATAAATCCAAATAAGAAATTCCTCATCCATACTCTATTTAAGGAAGTTTTAAATATATTGAAAGAATATTCGTAACTGATTGTATCATATTATTTCTTGATGATAAAAGGTCTAAAAAAAAACATAGAAATATTTCTGTAATTGAACAGTGGTTTTATTTATCAAAAAATTGTAATAATTTTTAATTATTCAAGTTTGGTACAATAATCATGATCACCACAATAAAAGAATATATCAATTCACTCCCTGAAGAAAGAAAACTGGTTATTGAACATCTTTTAAGAACCTTGAAAGAAAATTTGCCCAAAGGATTTAAGGAAAGAATCAGCTATGGGATGCCCGGATTTGTTGTCCCACATTCAATTTATCCTGATGGATACCATTGCGATCCTTCCTTACCGGTTCCTTTTATTGGGTTAGCTTCCCAGAAAAATTTTGTCGCGCTTTACCACATGGGAATTTATGCCAACCCGGATCTCTTAAAATGGTTTATAGGAGAATATCCAAAACATTGCAAATCAAAATTGGAGATGGGTAAAAGCTGTATTCGTTTTAAAAAACCGGAGCAGATTCCCTATGCTCTCATTGCAGAACTTGCGGGAAAAATGACAGTGCAGGATTGGGTGAATATCTATGAGAAAAATCTAAAGAAATAATCCTGTTCGCTTAAGGAATAGGTGAGAAAAATACTCTTACGTAACAACCAAGGAAAGCCTTCTGTTGAATGCTTGGAATTCCGTTTCACGCAATAACCCTTTGTGAGGATTAAAATCCAGCAATGCGGGGACACTTCGATTCCTCTGGGTTAGCACGGATTCGGAGAACCGGGTTGTTCCCTGATCTTATCCACCCAGGCAGTTAACTTATCGTAGTGGGTGCCTTTCCAGTAAATTTTCTTACAATTTCCGCACTGGACAAAATTATCATAATACAGTTTGGTCTTAGGTTCAAGTAAATCCAAAACCTCAGCTTTAGCTACGGCTTGGAGTTCTCCGTTACACTCGGTACAGCGGGCGAAAGGAACTAACTGTCCTGCAAGATCAAAACGTTTCACCACCTCTACAATCTGAACAGGGGGACTATCTGAACGGACAAGGTAACCCCTCTGGACTATTTTATGCATGAGCAGTTTTCTGTCCCGGGTGAGTAAAACCCTGTTTTCGTTCAGCATTACTTCCAACAGTTCATTATCCCTGATATCATTCCGATAGGTAACGCTCAATCCAAGAATACGCATTTTTTTCACCAGTTTCCCTAACTGGACATCTGCCGCAAATTTGAGGTCTCGCAGGGGTCTCTCCTGAAGCCTGGTTACATGGGAAATATCCAGCGACTCAAATACAGGATAAACACTGATGCTATCTGCATTATGAATGTGATAATCAAAACGCTTAGAATCCCCATTCACCAGGATCAGGTCTACTTCCGTATGGGGCACCCCGCAGGACTCAATTACATCCTTCACTGTCGTGCGGTGATTGAGTACCCGCTCAATATTTTTATCTTTCCGAAATTGGGGACGAAGAAAATCATTCAGTTCTTCATAAAACCTAAGCCGGACTGTGCACATCAATTCAAAAACAAGATATAAAGTAATACAATGAAATGTTCCCTTGATAAATTGTTATATAATGTGTATGTTTTTATTCATGTTAGTCAATCGAATAATATTTATTATATTTTTCAGTTTTATTTTCAGTCAGGAATTACAGGAGGAGGAAATGGCTTTATTTACACTGTCCTCATCGGCACTTAAAGACACATGACCCTTTAAAAATATATAATTGAATAATAATTGTTCAGATAAATTGTCCGAAACAGAGTAAATTTACATTCCAATTAAAAACAGAAATTATGCCATTAAAAAACAAATACAGCTACAAAGACATGATTGACAGCGGTCTGGGGAAATTATTCGGTATGGATAAAGGCAAAATGCCCACGCCGCCCATGCTGATGGTTGATCGAATTCTGCATATATCCAGGGATGGAGGAAAGTACGGCAAGGGTGAAATAAGAGCGGAGCTGGACATTGATGAAAAGAACTGGTTTTTCGACTGCCACTTTAAAAACGATCCCGTCATGCCCGGATGTTTAGGCCTGGACGGCTTATGGCAGCTGACTGGATTCTTTTTGACCTGGATGGGCGGCAACGGACGCGGGCGCGCCCTGGGTGTAAAGGACTTAAAATTCAAGGGGCAGGTACGACCCTATCATGACAAGATCACCTATCAGATTGATATCAGAAAATTCATAACCAGACCAACTTTTATGGCCTGGGCAGATGCCGTTTTAAAAGTAAAAAATGAAGCTATTTATTTTGCCAAGGATTTACAGGTTGGGTTATTTGAAAACCTGACCTGGGACCGTGGCAAGGATCCTGCCTTAGATCCATTTTAACAATATTATTAAATCCATACTAATCGCAAACGGCACCAATCCTGGAGGTACATACCAGGATTACCTGTTCCCTTTCAAAATAAGTGATAATCCTAACCTGAGCTCCAGGTACCGGGAGCCCCCGGATCCTTGTATAGCGGCTTGACTTTTCGGAAAGCTCACGAAAGGAATTCCGATTTCCGGATGATAATCCCGAAGCTCAATCCGCATAAGCCATTTCGGTTGGATAGGAATTTTTATTCCCGCGCCAAAAACAAAAAGGGTGTTGTCCTCCCCTGAGACAGAACCAAGTCCGATAGAAGTAAAACCGTGTGCTTGACCTCTCCTCCGGAAAGAAATCTCAACACCTGCTACAACTGATTGTACCACTTTGAGACTATTTGTCTCTTTAGCACGTACTTGAACATTTCCAACACTAAGATGGATTTCATATCCTGGGGAAAAATTCCACCCGACATTGGCCCCATATCCCCACCCCTTGTTAAAGGTTTCCCTTGGCATCAAAAGAACGGCACCACCACCCAGCTCGAATTGGGTGGCAGTCTGAAAACTGGATGGCAGGACAGAAGATAAAAAGAGTAACCCCCACAGAATGCACTGACCCTTCTGTAATGAGAAAAAAACCTGCTTTTGGATATTATTCAACCTGGCTGATTTCCAATTTATCGGCAATATCACTCGCTCATCAAAATGATACTGCCTGAATTATTTGTACGAACCCAATAACCCTTGCCGGGGATTAATTCATCAACTTCAACGTAGTTATTTTCAAATCCATAAAATGTGCCATTTATAATGATAGTGTCAGGATCAATTATCTCAACAACACTCATAGGAGTACTGATACCGCTGATCAGGTTCCAGCCTGCACTTAAGCTTAAAGATATTTCAGTAACAGGTATGCCTGTTATGGTGGTTGTCCCAGCATTATTAAATCGAAGCCAGTATCCATTACCCTGGATTAATGTTTCCTCCGGATCGTAACTGCCATTGAAAGAGTAGAGCGTCCCTTCCACAGCATCTGGAAACTGGATTTGATAATCACTGTCATCAACTATCAAAGGCAGGCCAATCATATTCCATCCTTCTGTAAACTCAACTGCTGTCATCACATTAAATTCCACTTTTAAACCAACCGGACGGTGGTCGGATACGTTCTGGTCATATTCATACCAGCCACCATCGCAATATTCGTCTATTTTAATAGTCTGGACTTCAGAGTTGTTGTTCTCGAGTTCATCAAATAATTCATTCGTTATGAGAATATGGTCAAGATGAGAAGGCCACGTCGGATACGACCATCCGGAACTGGTTCCCTCTGCAATTTCCATATCAGCAAACAGGTAATTTTCTGGATCATCTAAAATCATCTGAAATACATTGTTTTCAGGATTATCAGTTAGGATGTCATTTAAATCTCCTAAAACAATCACGTTATCATTTGAGAAATGTGTATCTATATACTCTTTCAATAAATTACTGGCGATATATCTTCGTGTTTCTTCATCACCGGAATCATCGAGATCTAAATATCCGTCTCCACAACATTTAAAGTGATTATTTATAATGATAAAGTTCTGTCCCATAAAGTTCATATCCATAACCATTGGTGACCTTGGGAATGGACTCCAATACGGTGAAGTGGTGTAAATCTCATATATTTCATTGATTTCAACTACATCTGTTTTGTAAATATATGCTAGGCCGGCGAACCAGGCGGATTCATAATATCCTTCATAGTCAGTAAGATTTTCAAGCATTTGATCGAACATATCTGTGTCATCAACTTCCTGTATTGCTAATACATCAACGTCAAGGGCTTGAATGATCGCAGTCACATAATCCACTGTATTTTGACCATTTTTAGGAAACCATTCAATATTCCATGTCAAGATTTCAAAAGTGGAATCTGTCCCAAAATTTAAATCCTCAAAATCCTGTGCGGATAGAATCGCTGTTAAGATAAGAACTGTGCTAAGAATCAGTTTATCAAATATTTTCATAATTTTAAAACTATAGGTGATATTAAGGAGAAATATTTATCCTTTTAAATTAAGCACATGGCTTTCATTAGGTGATAACAAAAAAAAATTACAGCTAATCTCCTACTGCTTTTCTTTCCAGTGAAGCAGCAGAGCGATAAAAACCGATCATATTCCCATTGCCTGACAGGCTCATATAATCAAGAGAATGTGATTTTATAATTCGCGCCAGTTGTTCAGCCGGATTTGCTGCTATCACAATATCACACAATTCACAAACTAATTGGTGGGCTCCCTTTTTCTGCAGTTCTATAGCCCTAAGCAATATTTTATCTACTCCTCCAGATAACTTCACAAATTCCTGTGCTTTATAAATTTCGGGCAATGGATTCAATCCTGTTCCATATCCATCATACCAACCTTTTTCTCTTTGATAAATACCACGGATAGACCAATCTATCCGCCCATATACTTCCTGAAGTTGCGGGAGCTTAGCAAGATCTTTCGGTAGTTTTATTTCTGCAATGGCTTCTTCTGCAGTTTTCCCAGCGTTAATTGCAGCGATAGATTTATCATATACAAATTCGATGGCTCTAATATGATCTTTCAAAACCTGTTGAATCTTATCTTCACCAATTACAGGTCTTGTGTGCCCCGGGATTAAATATTCCGGATTTAAAGATGCTATCATTTTCAAAGATCTTATCCACTGATCAACTGGTCGTGCCTCAAGAAGAGGTGAAGATAAATTTGGAAAACTTTCATAGTATAGGTCTCCGCAGAACAGAGCCCTATCTTCTGGGATCCAGATAAAAATCTGTCCCTCTGTTTCTCCCGGACCTAAATACAATTCAAATGTTTTATCGCCGAGGGTAAACGAATGTTGATCTTTAAATGTAATCGTAGGTACTATTATTTTCTTATCCTGATCAGGATTATAAGGTAGCTCAATTAACCTTTTTAAGGCATATTCTTCTGCAGCATTACCAAACTGATTTGCTCTTGCCCAGAAGTGATATTCCCCAAGCCAGTTTATATCTTTATCCATAACCAGAGCAGCCTTTTCTGAAGAAATGATATCTGTATTATCCTCAACCAATGATGGTAATCCTAGAATATGATCTAAATGTCCATGTGTCAGAATTATATATTTTACAGGAAGATCCACCTTAGTTTTAAACTCCTTTAAAATTTCAGAAGCTATTTCTTTATTCTCTCCTGCATCAATGAGCACCATGCCTTCACTTGTACTTACCATTCCAATACTGCCGAGCATGTATCCTCTGGCCTGAAAAATATCATCTGTAATTTGATCCATTGTTGGAGTAAAATGTTTTCTTAAACCCCTTGCCAATTTTATAATATTACCTAATTCAAACTTTGGTGGAGGTGGCGGCAAATATTCAATTGTTGATTCCTGTATAGATTGTGGGTCACGAACGATTACATCCCGGCTCTCGAGAGAAATATAATTGGAAATCAAAACCAAGACCAGGATACCAATCAATATAGTTTGGAATATAATGATAGTTAGTTTTTTCAGGATTTCCTCCTATTTTATAATCTAATGGTATTATTTGAAAATAACCTCTGCATCTGGTGCTTCTTTATAATAGATTTCGTGTCCATCGATCCATTTACCATTCATATGGTACTTAGATGTAGTATGCATTTGACCATTAGGTAAAAATTCTACGATTGCTTTTACTTGAGTGATTCCATTATCATTTTCTGTAACATCTTCTATACTGATCAAATTTCCATCTTCAAAATGCATAGTTGCCTGAGTATAAAACCCTGCTGTTGTGAAATACCATGATACTAAACTTTCCTGATCTGCATCCCACATAATAATTGACTCCCCTCCGTATTCTCCATTATTGACACTATGAATGGCGCGGATAGCAATACCATTGAGCGCCCTTTCATAATGAAGAATATCATGGACTGGTTTTTCTGGTGCTGAATTGGCAAACTCTCCTTTAAATGTTTTTCCAATATATTGTTCAAATGGTTTTAGTGGATCGGATAATTCCTTCTTGGAATCATCAGCCACCACAATGTTAGCTGTTATAAAAATTATAATTGGGATGATGGTGGAGAATTGCCATTTCATGATATATTTTCCTTTCTAAATTCTAACAAACTCGCCATATTTTTTATCTTTTCAATTTATATTCAGGGCGGATTCAATTGAGGGTAGATAGTAAGAAGAGATTACAAAAAAAATTACCTTGGTAAAGGTTCATCCAAATCTGCCAGCACAAACGCCATAATTGCCATGGCTGCCATACAGCGGTTGAGTTCATCCCTATCTACCTTGTCAAAGGTATCTGCATTGGTGTGGTGATACCAGAAATATTTGGAACCATCCACCTTCAGAGACATAACCGGTACGCCTTCATCATTTAAAGGAGTCACATCAGCAGCCCGGCCGCCTTCTGTAATTTCACCGGCTCCAATCCTATCCAATAATGTACCAATTTCACTCACGATATCCATTGCTTCCGCCGATCCGGAAAAACCGAAGCCTTTCGGTTTAAACACACCACCATCAGATTCGATGGCCGCCACGTGGTTATCCAACTCAGCCCTGTGGGCATCACGGTAGGCTTTATTACCGCGACCTCCATTCTCCTCATTGGTCCACATCACCACCCTCAATGTCCTGCGGGGCTGCAGTCCTAAATCCTTGATGAGCTTCACCGCGTGCCACGCTGCTAGGCATCCGCCAGCATCATCCTGAGCTCCCTGCCCTACATCCCAGGAATCGATATGCCCACCCAACACCACCACTTCCTCAGGAAACTCACTTCCGAGAAATTCCGCCACCACATTACGGGAATACCTGTCTGCAGCCATTTTCGCTTTCATTTTCAACTCCAGGATAATTTTATCACCGCGGTCATGGATGCGACGAAGCATCATGGCGTCTTCAGGGGTCAGGGCGGCATGGGGAATTTTAGGAATGGTATCGGAGTAAGCCATTCCCCCGGTGTGAGGAGTATTCATGGACCAGGGCCCTACAGACCTGATCAGGCTGGCAACAGCTCCATATTGTGCTGCCGCCTGTGCTCCTTTATAACGGTACTGCACCGTTTCGCCGTAGGTCGTAAATTCGGCATTGAACAGTACAATCCTGCCCTTCACCTCATCCTTTCGATCATCCAATTCTTCAAAACTATTGACCACAATCACTTCTCCGCGAATACCAGCGCGGGGCGTTCCTATACTGCCTCCTAGCCCCAGCATGGCCAGGTCTTTTGCAAAAGGTTTTATGAGCCGGGCAGATTCCTTCCCCCTGATCCAAACCGGTACCTTTACTTTTTCACCGCGGACATTGGTTAAGCCGTCTTTTTTCATTGCTTCCAGGATCCAGTCAATGGCATTTTCAAGATTGGTTGATCCGCTCAGTCGAGGACCGAATGTATCACAAAGATATGCCAGACGGTTGTATGATAAACTGTCGGAAAGTGATGCTTCAATAATATCATTCGCAATTTTCTGATATTTATCCGGGATTGTATTTGCAGGTGTAATTGCAATAAATAAAACCAGGGAAATGAATTTGAGAGTTTTGGTCATATTATTTTCTTTCTCATTTTTTGGTCAGCTTATAGGTAACGAAACCGGGCATAAAATCGAATTGCTTACCCAAACGGGAAATTATTCGGATGAATTAATTGTAGAATAATTTTTTAATATTCTTTAAAAAATGCGTACTTGTTTTTCT
>CAJXJG010000056.1 GCA_913054425.1 uncultured Fidelibacterota bacterium | reverse complement strand
GCTTCACCCATTTTTCAAAACGGAATGGATAACGCATTCGGGGGTCGGTCAAATTCAATGATTTTGGATCCGAAAACCAATTATTCAGACAGGAATGAAGTACCTTTCTATCCCGTTGTCTGGAATAACTGACTTTTGTTATTGTGATATTTTGTGACATATTCTTGTTAGATTTATTCTGTAAATTTTCATGCAGCAGAAATTATCTATTGTTGCAAATGAGATGTTGACATGGGTTAGAAGATAGGAGAAAATTCTCCTGCAGTGAAACAGATAACACCTATTCAAAAATTCAAAGAAGGTGCAATCATACAGGGATTTTATCTCTGCGTCGAAAAACATTTACGCCATACCCGCAGCGGGGATTTGTATCTGGACCTGGTTTTGCGGGACCGCACCGGTCAAATAAGCGCAAAGGTCTGGGATAAGGTGGAAGAATATCAACCCAAGTTCACAAGCGGTGATCCCGTTGCTGCTGCCGGTGTGGTGGAATCCTTTCATGATCGCCTCCAACTGGTAGTAAAACGGATCAATAAGGCAACAATTCAGTCTTATGCCCGCTATGGTTTTGATCCTGCCCTGGTGATGCCTGCTTCGAAACGGGATCCCAAGGAAATGTGGCAGGAGCTAATGGAGATAGCAAAAGGGATCGAGAACAGATACCTGCGGCGGCTGGTGGGTCTTATATACCGGGAAAACAAAAAGGAATTGTTGATCCATCCAGCCTCTATTCTGTCTCATTACAGTTACAGGTCAGGCTTGTTGGAAAGCATTCTCTCCATGGCAACAATAGGTTCTTCAATCGGTGCCATTTTCAATGTGAATAAGGATGTATTGATGGCGGGTATTTTGCTTCACGATGTGGGTAAACTAAAGGAGTTGTCTGCGGGGCTGGAAACGGATTGCACCGATGAAGGTAATTTTCTGGGGCACACTGTTCTAAGCAGAGATATGGTTCGGGAAGCAGTTGGGGAAATCAGGGGATTCCCTGCATCTCTACAGCTTAAGCTGGAACATATGATCCTGGCGCATCGGGGGAAGTTGGAATGGCGGGATAACCTAAAACCAAATAATCCGGAAGCACTTCTTCTGAACCTGATTCACAATCTGGACAAGCAAATGAATTTGATGAAAAAATCCATCGAAGAAGATGTAGAGGAGGGGGAATGGACTACCCGGGTCAACCATCTCCACATACCCCTTTATAAAGGTAAAGCAGAAAAATAAATTGGAAGCCAAACTTTTTCTTTTATCACAAAATAGTTCTCAGGTGTAAGTTTTGACTGAAAAAATAAATCTGACTAAGCTTGTCAGGGCCTCCATGTTTGCTGCTTTAGCTGTGGGATTGGGTTATTCACTCATGCTGGTCCCTAATGTTGAATTAATAACCGTTGTTATTTTTTTGTCGGGTCTAACCCTGGGAATACGATGGGGAATCTTGGTAGGAGCCGTGAGTGAATTTATTTTTTCAGCAATGAATCCTTTGGGATCAGGCCTTATATTTCCCCCACTGCTGGCAGCGCAAATAACCTCAATGTTATTTGTTGGCCTTGTCGGCGGTTTACTAAGGCCTGTTTTTTTTAAGAAAAACCTCTCATCTTTTCGGGTCGGAACTTTAGGTCTTACCGGATTTTTACTTACATTTATTTTTGATTCACTAACCACACTCAGTTACCCCATTGGTTCTGGATTTGACTGGCCACAGACCTGGGCCATTTATCTGTCGGGCATTGGTTTTACAATTATACATCAGATATCCAACGGAATTATCTTTGCTGTGGGCGTCCCCGCAGTCGTAAAATATCTATCATGAGTCAACCATTTCGGCGGGCTGCCTCTCTATTCCTGATCATTGGATTACTCCGGGGAGACAGTTCTCCTAACATCCTCCACTTTGACTGGAGTGGACAAAATGGATTATTATCTGTCAATGGTCAATTATTCTGGAATCATGATTGGATGTCAGGCCCACTGTATTTCGATGGCACCTTTTCAAATTTTCCTCTTCGGCTTGGTCCTTCTTATTTAGAATCATTCCAACCCGTCAACTCCGGAGAAATTCCAAAGATGGAATTTATTCCCGATTCTACCCAAATTACCAGTTCCTTCGACTACCGAAAAGGAGATTATCTGTTTAACCAATTAGATGTACAGGCAGGTTTCAGCGACGGAACACGCCTCCTTAAAATGAATGGATTCAAACGATCCTATGGGGGGACATTTGGACAGTATGTTCAACCGGAAGGAATTCTAACACCAAATCAGCAGTCCTACCGATTAGATTACATCACCAGTTTTAATGCTGAAAAAGTTCAAGCGTCCGTGGCTCATTTTGTTACGAATAGCGGTCTGCCGGATTCAATCATGAATGGACATCATGAAAATATCACAACTGTAGCCGGAATTTCCTATTCTAAAACTGACACAAATAAGACTTTCCAGTTTTCCGGTTCTCAGTTTAATCAGGAACGGCGTGTGGAACTTTCATCCATTTTTACATATCTCAATCGCACTCATCTCCACTTCCGGTGGATTTGGGATGAATATAAAACTGTTGGTTTTTTTGCTGATAAACAAAGCATCATGCAGGAGGAATTTAGGGATTTAAAGTGGGCAACAATTTATGGCGGATTTAATGGTGAAAGACTCACAACCAGCCTAGGCGGTTCGTTTCTAAGCAAGGAAAAATCCTACGCCATGTATTTGAACTCAAGTCTTTTACTTCACGGGAAATCGTGGGAAATAAACAGCGGATTGTCCTACAATACAAAACCAACTCATATTGCCCTAATGGACACTTCCCGAATGTTTGAAACTTGGAGCAGAGTTTACGTTAACATTGGGAAGAAAATCAGCTCATTACGGTTTCAATCGGTAAATAATTTTGGTTCTGTAATTCATTCGGGGCTTGGTCCAAATCCAAATTATCTTTCCAGCGAACTGTCCGTGTCATGGGAAATATATTCAAGCTGGACAGTTGCAGGAATGTTGGGGCTGTATGAATCGCTGTGGACAGATTCATTCGCACTTGGAAGTACCTCTCTCACTGATGGGTTCAGGAGAAAAATTCAGCTATCCCTTAGGGGTTCCCAGCCGTTTTTTAATGGAAATATGATGGTCCGTATAAAACTCAGGGTGAATGGAAACCTGAGCAGAGAAAAGAACCATGGATATGATTTTGTGAATGCAATTCCCCTTCAGGAGGAAAATCTATCTTATCCCCTGCCCGATTATTGGGTGGCTCATTTTGAAATTTCAGCTGTTGTTTCTAAAGTGACACTCACATGGAAAGTCCAAAATGTATTGAATGCGTACGAATCTACAGTGAGAGAAATATATCCCGAATTGAACACTGATTACATCTGGATCCGTAACAACAGGAATTTTTATCCCCTGGGTCAGCTAATCAGCTTCAGCATCTTCTGGAATTTTGAGAATTAAGTTGTTTTTTTTTATGGCTGTGTATATCCAAGTGACAGTTTGAATGTTCGCCCAGGTTCCGGATAGCCTAGTATTGTCTGAATATCCTTATCAAAAAGATTTTCGATAATTAACGTAATATCAAAACGATTATCATAGAGAGGGGGCTTATACAACAAACTTACAAATACAGCGGTAAATTCCTTCGTAAATTGATCCTTGATCACTGGGTTCCAGTTTTCATCATAGTCTGTAACAGTATACCTTCTTTCTCCCATATATTGCACTTGTAGACTCCAGCTAATTGCACTTCCATCAAAATGTAAACCTACATTCCCGATTCTGTCTGGTGTGTATAAAAGCGGTTTCCAATCTTCTTCATCCCTAGTATTCATTAATGTAAAATGCCCTTGAAGAGAAAAAGGTAACTCGTTTAAGAGTGCTTTTCCAAATAAGGTCACAATTTGACGCCTTGTTTTTGCTAAGTTGAAGGGCTGCCATACCCAGCCGCTTTCATCAGGAATCCATTGAATCAAATCCCGGCTTTTACGATCTATATAAGTTACACTCAGAAAATTTTCCTCATCAAATGTATGTTCCCATTTAACCTTGCTATAATCGGAAAATTCTGGTTTCAGCCCTGGGTTTCCATTCCAATACAAGTCATTGAAACTTGGGTGCTGATAATTCGTTCCAATTTCTGTACTAAACTCGCTGCCTTTAAAACCTGCAAGTGCAATTTTCAGATCGTAAGTCGTTTGGGTGTACAAATCTTTAGCGTGATCAAACCTGATTGCAGGAGTCACCGAAAGATTTCGAATTGGCGACCAGACAAGCCGTACTGCCTGGAAAATGGTATTACGCTTATGAATGCCTGCATCCGTACTCTTGATTGATTCTTCTTTCCATTCACTTAACGATTGAAAATATATAGATGGAATAATCTGTGCAGATAAAATATACTTTACTCCATCAGTCAATAGGTTATGTTTACTATAAATGGACCAATCTGGATTATCATTCGGGCTATCATATATTTCATCGCTTTCTCGGTGACTAAGCTGGAGATTCATGAATCCTTTTGTTAAAGCATATCCTAATGAAATTGATTGAAGAAAAAGTTTATCATCTTTTTTTGTATCAGGAGTTAACCAATCTAATGAACCAGCAACCCCTCTTTTTTGATCAGTCATGATAGTTACAGTCGAAATACTAATCCTTTTATTTACAATACCCCTTATCTGCAATTTCCCCCAAGTTTGCGAGTAAAAATTGTTTTCCCTGTTTTTCATATTATTCCCGATTTTCACTGGATAATTTCCTATGTCCTCATTTTTTCCAATACCTAAATGGTAATCCCAGGATCCAAAAGATTTTTCTAAACCAAAATCAACAGCACGGTATCCATAACTTCCACTTGAAAGAGAAACCGACGTCTGCTCCGGCCAAGAACTGATTGAAAGAATACCATCTATGGCTCCACTTCCAAAAAAAACTCCAGGCAGAGGTACAGTGGTAATTTGATCAATAAGTGCTAATGGAATTAACGAAAGATCCGTGGCGCCATTTTGAGGACTGGTAAGATCGACACCATCCAAAAGAACTTTAATATGATTTCCCGGCCCTCCATTTAAACTCAATGACCGGTTACCGGCAAAACTTCCGTAAGAACGGATTTGTAATCCTGGGATTCTATCCATATGAGAATGAATTGAGTGTTTGTCACCAGATTGTTGAACAAATGTATAACTGGTAACATTTGGAGATGTGAGTTTTCCCTCAACTAATATTGGTTTTAAGGATATAGGATGTTTATTTAACAAAATTTTAACCGAGGTGCGTCCTTCCAATGAAAAGTTTTCCGGTTCATATCCTATTCTTGATATTAAAAGTATATCGTTATTCTTAAAATCTCCCCATAAATGAAAAAATCCATTCTCATCAGAAACGCTCCATTTTTCACTTTGTGTATGTTCCACAACTGCAAATGAGACAGGGAAACCATTTTGATCTGTAATTTGTCCGGTGATATTGACAGAGTTTGATGATAAGGACGAACAAATCAGGAAAAATCCAGACAGACGAAGAGTGATTTTTTTCATAATAAAACCCCGTACGATTTCTTCTCTCGGGGTTTCAGAATGGATTGAATATCAAAAAATATTCATCCTGCATCACAACTTTTATCCCGAAAGTCTGTTGATACTCATTTTATCCTGCAGATATCCTGACTTGCATTTCATTGGAAACCTTCTGCCTTCTCACCAAAATTAATTTCTGGCAATGGCACACATGAAAGATCCTCCATGCTCACAGTAGCGGGTACTGTGCCCGTTTGGACGGGACTTCCCTGACTGAATAGAATAAATATGTAAAAGAACGCAGTAAGATTAAAACATTTTATTCGGAAGCACAAGAATTACATTCAAACAATTACCATCTTGTTAATGAAGAAGCGATCAGAATAAATTCACTACTAAAAAATTTTAAAAACATTTTTAATAACTATGTCGTTTTTCATCATAAACTCATCCTCAGCAGATGTGTGCCGAGAACCGGATTTCAATTCTGGAGTTGTCACGCAAGCCCTCTTGGGAGAATCCTGTAAAATACTGGATCACAATGAAAACTGGTCATTTATTCAGCAATGGGACAACTATAAAGGCTGGGTTCACAATTTTTTCGGAGTACGGTCTGAAACACCCTACAATTACACACATTTTTCTTACAGCTTGTCTACTCCACTGTTTAATAAATCAAGAAGTGAAATTGTAAGATACATTTATTTTAATTCATTACTAAAGATTGATTCCGATAAAAATGGATACAAAGTCATTCTACCTGATGGAATAATTGGATGGACTGATGACAGATTTCATACCAAACATCCCACTCCAACTCGTGATAACATTTTAAAAACTGCCGAACGATTTTTAGGGACTCCCTATCGTTGGGGTGGAAAAACTCCCAGTGGGATGGACTGTTCCGGTTTAGTCCAAACCGTCTTTAAATCAGCAGGTGTGAATCTACCGAGAGATGCTCATCAGCAGAAAGAATTCCTGAAAAATGCTCAGGTAGACTTAGAGGAATCAGAAACAGGAGATCTCTTATTTTTCAGTGAAAACGGAAGTGTGACTCACGTGGCAATTTGTACGGGGAAAATGGGATTCATCAATGCTCGAGGATGGGTGAGAAAAGAAAGTCTTGATGAAAATGCTTATAATTTTAACAAAAAATTAAAGAGTCTATTTTGTTCAGCTGTGAACGTTTTAAATTTATTGACAGCATGAACGCAATGGCAATATCTCTAAATGGATCTATTTTGAATCGATCTGTACTCGTACTTAACTCGAATTATGCGCCGTTGCATGTTTGCACAACAAGGAGGGCAATCTGCCTCTATTATCTTGACAAAGCAGAAATCCTCGAATCTTATAAAGAGGCAGCTCATTCCCCCAGTACGACTCTCTCACTCCCAAGTGTATTAAAACTAAATAAAATTGTTCATTATAACAGTATGTCAGTGATTCTGAACCGAAAGAATATTATTCAGAGAGATCATCATACCTGTCAGTATTGCGGAAAATCTTCCGGTCCGGTTACGGTGGATCATATTATCCCTAAAGAACGGGGTGGCTTGGATTCATGGGAAAACCTGACGACTGCCTGCCCCCCCTGTAATTTAAAAAAGGGAAGTCGGACACCGGGTGAAGCAGGAATGCAGCTAAAAAAACACCCTGTGCGGCCAAATCGAATTCATTATTTTCAACAATTTGTACGACATCAACAAATTGGTTGGCGACCTTACCTATTTATGGAACCGTTAAAATAACTCAAAATATCACATGAAACGCGTTTTAAGTGGAATTCAACCATCTGGACAATTACATTTGGGTAACTATTTCGGAATGATGTCTCGAATGATTCATTATCAAGAAGAAAATGATCTATTCGCTTTTATTGTCAATTACCATGCTTTGACATCCATTCAGAACCGGGAAATTCTTAGAGAAAATACTTTTAATGCAGCCTGTGATTTCCTGGCACTCGGACTCGATCCGGAAAAATCCACTTTCTGGATACAAGCAGATGTCCCCCAAGTTACAGAATTGACCTGGCTTTTATCAAACGTAATAAATGTTGGGTTACTGCAACGATCAACATCGTATAAGGATAAGATTACTCAAGGCGTCTCGCCAAACATGGGTCTTTTTTCATATCCAATACTTATGGCTGCTGATATACTTTTATTTGGTTCTGAATTAGTTCCTGTTGGAAAAGACCAAAAGCAACATCTTGAAATGGCGCAAGACATGGCAACCCGTTTCAACAATACTTTTGGTGATGTTTTCGTTGTTCCTGAACCGGACATTGAAAAGGAAACACAGTTGGTGCCTGGGCTTGACGGTCAGAAAATGAGCAAATCTTATGGCAATACAATTCCCATTTTCTCTGATGAAAAAACATTGAAAAAGAAAGTCATGTCCATTGTAACTGATTCCACTTCGATCGATGAACCCAAGAGTGTGGATTCACCAATTTTTCAAATTTACAGTCTCTTTCTTGACAAAAATGAGAAAAAGGAATTAACCAACCGATTTGAAACACCCGGATTGAAATACGGTGATGTGAAAAAAGAAATTTTTGAACGAATCTGGATCCATTTCGAACCATTTCGTAAAAAGCGAAATTATTTGACACATCACAGTGATTATGTAAAAAACATTCTAAAGGAAGGCGCTCAAAAAGCCTCAGCGGTGGGAGATGATTTTCTATCAAAAGCCCGGGAAGCAATGGGGTTAAACTACTGATCAAAAATGTATAAGATATATCTTGAAAGTTTTGAAGGACCCCTTGATTTATTGCTCTATTTTATCCGGAGGGATAAGATTAATATTTATGATATCCCCATTGCCAAAATTACCAAAGACTATGTGAAAGCATTGGACATGATGAAGGAATTAAATGTAACAGTTGTGGGGGAATTTATCGTCATGGCAGCAACCCTGATGCGAATTAAAGCAAAAATGCTTTTACCTTTTCATGAGGATGATGAAGATAGTAATGGTGAAGATCCAAGAACTGCTTTGGTACAGAAATTATTGGAGTACCAGCAATTCAAAGAAGCTGCTGAACATCTGACTGAATTGGCCAAACACCAAAACCGGTTTTTTCCACGAATGAATAAAATGAACTTAACTGAAGCTAATGCAGATTTAGAATTTTATTTAAAGGAAGTGTCGTTATTTGAAATAGCCCGGTATTTTAAGGTTGCGATGGAAAATATGCCTGTGATTTCTTCCTATGAACTCCAACGAGAACAAATTAGCCTGGAGGAACAAAAGGCAAAAATCTTGGGGTGTTTCGATTGTGATGGGGTTCTACGATTCTCAGCTTTAATGAATCGTTTTAACCACAAACTTGAGATCATTGTATCTTTCCTTGCCATCCTGGAACTCATCCAGCAAGGTACGATTACCGTTGCACAGAATGAAATATTTGGAGAAATTGAATTCCACCACTTGGAAAACTTAGCTTAAAAAAATGCAGGAAAAGGAAAAACAATTAATTATTGAGTCCTTGCTGTTTGCAACACCGGATCCCCTGACCCAAAAACAGGTAAATCTTGTTTTCGAATCAGATTCCCCTAAAATACCAGAGACTGTTGAACAACTCAACAAAAAGTATAAAAAGGAAGAACATTCTTTTTATATCAGGAAGATCGCTGGTGGGTATCAATTTACAACCAAACCGGAATATGATATATGGATCCGACGGTTATTGAAAAAAAGCGGTCAACTGATACTTTCTAGGGCATCACTGGAAACAATGGCAATCGTAGCATATAAGCAACCCATCGGGAGATATGAAATTGAATCCATCCGTGGGGTTGATTGCACAGGAGTATTGAAGACCCTCCTCACCCACAACTTGATCAGAATTCAAGGAAGAGATGAAGGACCCGGAAGACCACTTCTCTATGGAACAACCAAAATATTTCTTGAAAAATTTGGCTTGAATAAAATTTCAGAGATACCCAAATTAAGGGAAATCGCTGAATTATCAAGTGCAACCGAA
>CAJXJG010000055.1 GCA_913054425.1 uncultured Fidelibacterota bacterium | reverse complement strand
CTAAACTCTGATAATACTCAACGGACTTTGGGGTAGCCTCATCATATCTACCTGCGGTGAAAAGGACCGGAAGATTGAGTTTTGGTAGCACATCTGCTCGCTCATAATTCTTTAAAGAACCCGTCGATGTGAACTCACTCGGCCCCCACATTTGACCATAAATATCCGGGTTAAAATTGACAAAAGTACTGTCCATCTCGGCAGGCCAGGGGTCAGATCGGCAGAGGTATAACTTGTAGTACTCCATCACCGCCTCTTGATACTCTAAAGTTTCAGTCGTCCCCTCACTTTCATGAAGGTCGATGATTTTCTGTACGGATTCAGGAAGTGTTGTAAGTAAAACCTTAGCATCATCAGACCAACGCTGAACACTTAATGCCGGACTTGCCAAAATTAAACTTTTAACGCCTTTAGGTTCCGTAAGCATATAGTCTACTGCCAGCATAGTTCCCCAAGAATGTCCAAGGATGTGAACTTCTTCTAGACCCAGTTCCTTACGGAGTTGCGCCAATTCTTCTACGAAACGGTCTATATGCCACAGTGAGGAGTCATCAGGCCTATCTGATCGACCAGCACCTAACTGATCATAGAAAATCACAGGACGGTCATCTGAAAGTTGTGATAGGGAATTTAGGTAATAACTTGGCATCCCAGGTCCGCCATGTAGCAGCAGCAGCGGTGTTACGCTACCTGATCCAACGATCCGATACCATACTCTACCTCCTTCAACTTCTACGTATCCTTCGCCTGATTTGAGGCCTGTTTCAATACAAGATGGAAAAATTACAATTAATAGTAAAAAAATGAATGATCGTAGAACTCTAGATTTCCTTCTCGATTTACTAATTAATGTTATTCTACCCATATAAGTTGAAGACACCTCTATAAATATAAGCCAATTTTAATAGAGACTAATTAAGACTAATTATCTTGTTAAAAAAATAAAAAGTCTTATGATTATATTAAATTGTATTTGTGAAGATATTTTATTCTTCTTTCTAATTTATATTTTAAAAACCCAACTGAATTGAGAACATTGAATTGTTATCAAAATAACTAACTGTACGGTAGGCATAGTCAATTGTGACAAGAGGGCCCGGCGTTTCGAATGTTAATCCAAAACCAAATCTTGGACCATAGATATTCTCATCAAAATTTTCTGTATTAAGCATATCCATACCAGTGCGACCTGAAACTATTAAAGTATTTAGATTGAGCGTTACTTCACCACCAAATTTATAGGCATTAATAGTTAAGTTATTTTTAGCATAAGCACCATTCATGGTGAGATTCAATCCCTCACTAATATTATAATCATAAGCTAAACCTATCTCAACGGAAGAAGGCAGTTCAAAACTTGCAGCTTGAGATTGGAAGAATTGTGGAGGTCGTCGTCCTTCTTCCGGATCGGCCATACGTGACAGGCCAGGACCACCATAAGAGACTTGAGGCCCCATATTTTTCAGTACCACCCCGAGATGAATACCCGGAATACCAGCAACCCCACTATATTGTAAACCTATATCTATTGCCATTCCTTTTCCCGTCACACGATTAATATTTTGAGAAAACATTTTTATTGTAGCGCCAGCAGTGATGGAAGCAGTAAAAGGTCTCGCATAACTAAATCCAAGATTTAAAAAGTTCGGCGTAAAAGTTCTACCAGCAATACCTTCAGGGTCATCTACTGTTGTTAAAAGAATCCGACCATAATCTACAGCCTTTACACTAAAAGCAAATACGCCCGATTTACCAAAATTAAGGCCAACAGCGCCATAGTTTACTGCAATGTCTGCAATGTAATTCATGTTACTGAACAATCCTGAAGCTTTACCTTTAATACGCCCAAGACCAGCAGGATTCCAATAAATGGATTCAAGTCCTGTAGAAGTAGCAATTCCTGCACCTCCCATTGCCATGTCCCGTGCTCCAACAGGTATCAATAGTTCCATCGCAGCACTTGTTCCTAAACGATCATTTGTCATGGAACCAAAATTTGATACCGATTGACCCACCATTATATTCATCAAGAAAATAATAGTTAAACCAAAAGAACTCCTTTTTACCATTATTCTTTTTTCCATAATTAGATTTCCTTTAAATATGTTTGGATTTGTTTAATCTTAGAAATTATCAAGAATTTCTGCCTCTAAGACTATGGCGACCTTTAAGATTTTTGTTTCACCAATACCTGGCATATCAACATAAGCTAAATAAATACCACTTGCTATAGGCATACCGCTTCTATTGAGTAAATCCCAACGCATAAACTGGTCACTGCCGTCCTTTTCCAGGACTCTTACTAAATGACCAGAAACAGCAAATATGCTAATCTTCACTTGGGGGGGCAGATTATTGAAGGTAACAAATCTACCCAACTTATTAGTTTCTAAGGGATTGAATGCAAGATATGGATTTGGAAAAACACCCACCTTCTTTACACTTAATTTATCGAGCTCTGCACCGGTAGTTGGTAAGGGTGCTAAAAAGGTAAATATATCATTTACTGTATTCGGTTTATTGGTTGTCAGCTTCCATACACTACCAACCTCTATTTCCTTGATCGCTACGGCATCAAGTGTACCATCACTCACATCACCACCATTCCACTGAAAAAACACATTCCTACCCATTACTCTAGCGCCAACATCTGTCCCATCACTTGTGGCATAATTTGGATCAGCTTGGGCAGCAGCAAGCCAAGCGTCATAGCCCGCCGAACCTTGTCCCGGTGTATTATCTTTTGGTAGATACGGGTATATCCAGTCGGTGTATGGGTCATTTGCGCCGCCAGATCCTGGGTGATCAACTGCCATTAAACCCCAATCACCATCTCCATCGTAATCATAAAACCACGGAATTAACCTAACATCACGGGTCACATCCCAAATTTCAAAGGGAACATCAACAAGAGCACCAACTCCCCAAACGTCCCACGCATAGTTACCTGTACCTTTACCAGTAAATCTGTATTCAAAATCATTGGGTATTAGGTTACTCCAACCAGAAGTAATTGTTCGGCTTAAAAAATTACTATAAGAAGAACTAGATGCACCTCCTCCAGCAAAAAACCATCCGCTACCATTTTGCTGGTTCACGCGACCTGTATATTCCACAGGAAAGCCGCCCCAATCTGTAGCCCCCTGAAGGGGTGGATCTTGAACACCGCCGGCATGAGCCGTTACTTCAAATGCTTTAAAATTTAACGGAGCACCGAGTACGCGTAATTGGAAACCATCCGTAAAGAGATAATTATCATCACCTGCCTGGTTTGTACCACCTTCGATTACTAAACTACCATTGGTTAAATCCTTAAGGTTATACTCAGTGACACCATCACCATCTACATCCGTAAATGCTACTTCATAACTGTGACCGGTAAGCTGCACTGGGTCAATAACAACCGGAAAAACGTTGCCATCACTTACCCCAGCCGCATGTGCGGCCACAATGGTATCACCATAAGATTGTTCATAAACAGTACCAAAAGGAATTTGCGGCACAACCTTAACAATCTGAATTGGTGATTCAAGAAAAGAAGGAAGATATCCTGGAACTGTAGCAACACTATATGCAGTCACTGCAATATAGTAATCTGTACCATTATTTAATTTATTTACATCAAGTAAATAATCACGATCAAATACAAATTGTCTCTTGATACCACTATTTGTCCCAAATTGAACGGGGGTCATAAGAATCTGACCCGACAACACATCAAATTGTTCATCTAAGACAACTGCAGGATCGGTTACCTTATCATATGTCACAATCCGTTTGGCCTCTGATACGGTTGCAGTTGCTGATGGCAATTGATACAAATTATATCCTTCAAATGCGAAACTGCCCGGTTCACTTACTTTTGTCTCAATAGTAGTTACATTTTCAATATCACTACCCCATTCTAAAAGAATTTTCCCATCTAATTCTGCAGCAACTACCTTTGGTGAAGGAGGCGCACTTGGCACTTGAAAAAGGGCATCATAGGTGTTTTGTGCAAACCGATCATTAAATTTCATAACAGAAATACTTGAATATCTATCTGCTCCAAGCCCTGCAACAAATGCAATGACTGCCTCATTAGTATCGCCCGGCGCTAGACTAAATGGACCGGATATCATTACAAGACGGCGATCGCCAGGCTGGATCGAGTAATCAGTACCTTGGCAATCTATATGTCCGATCCCCGTAACCGGGTCTCCTGCTAATGGAAATTGGTCAGGCGTATAACCAGGTGGAAAATTGTATCTGATATCTTCACCGGGTGCCCCAATAGGAGCATACCCTCTCATCATTTTATACCATCGTAGAGTATTTGTATCATAAGACCCGCCCGGGCCTGAATAAGCAGAAGCTGCAGAAAAATAAGAGAATCCGGTCATACCTAAGTTTTTATAACCAGCTTTATATTTCAAGTCAAATACTGCCGTATCCCCGGCTGATGGCACAATTGGACCTTGCAAATAATCGAACCCTGCTGCTGCTGGAGGCAAACCCCATTTTCGGAAATCCCTATCTATGGCATTACCATTCCATTCATATCCCATATTAAGCGTTGTATCGGAACCTAGGCAGTCATCAGTATAATCGCCCAACACCATATCTGCCCATTGAACCACATACATACTATCTAAATGAAAAGCGCCTAACGTTCCACTTGCATCTATTTCAACACCACCTTTATTTATAAATCTCCATTTGCGGAAAAAAACATTCCCCATTGGTCCTGACCGATTATACCCCCAAACAGTTTCTTGGACTTCCAGCCCGGTGGGTTCCGAACGAAAACGGTCGAGCGAAGTCGCTCTATGAAGATCGTTATAAATAGTAAAAAGTACTTGGTCCGCTGGGGAGTTTGGATCAGAACCTGATATTCCAGGTTCGTCGTATCCCATTTCAATAAGATCTTTTACTTTAAAATCAGCAGGGGGAGGATCGTAGACACCATTGTCATTTCTATCAATGAAAGGTGCGCCATTTTGAACCGGCCATAAATTCCAGCTTTCAGCATATTGATCAAGTATGAGCTGTACATGGGCATCGTTTACAGATTCCAGTGTAATCTCATTAGATTCTGCGGCATCTCGCGCAGCTTCAGCATATGGCATTTCTTTCCAGTCTCGACGAACCCGAAACATCCTATTGAGTGGACTATCCAGTGGTTCTCTTGTCGCAGTCGCTCCCTGCCCATTAACCCATCCGGCAGTGTAGCCAGTACCATATGTTGCACCACCAACTCGAACCAATTGTCCATATGGCGCTGGTTGTGTATGCTCAGCATCTACATATGCCTTAGACCCAAAAACAAAACCATCTTGATAGAGAATATAGGTCTTACCCCGGGGAAAAAATGTTCCATAGTCTCCCGCGGGTGAATGTCCAGATCTACCGTTGCGGCGTGCCCATGTCCAGATATTATTAATGTTGAGAATTTGATACTCTTTAGGCTGCCACCCTTTACTCTTGAAAACAATTCCTTCAGCTTCAGCAACCGAGATGCCTTTTCCTTTTTCCTGCGCAACAGCATTGACACCAATCACTATAGGCACAATAAATAATGAAAAAAGGAAAAATCTATTAATGATTTTGCTTTTGCATATCATTTTAAGCTCCATGAATTTTATTGATTAAATTTTGACTTAAACATTCACACAGTACCATTACTTGAATTCCAGGTTTATACCGAAACGAATTGCGCGTGGCTTACTCCACAAATCATTACCGGTTGCACCAAGATAATGCCAGCGATTATCAAGATTAACTGCTTGATAAAAATCTAAATAACCGGGAGTGGCTATGAAATTCCCAGCTAATGGGCTTTTTAACCAACCATCATCATCATCTGTACCTGTCGTTTGATAAACATTAAGTATGTTTTTTGAGTTGAACAGATTTAAGATATTCACGAATAACCTTAGATTATATCTATCAAAATACAGTCTTTTGTCTATGGCCATATCAACATTGAAAACCCAAGGAGTTAAGGATGTATTCAGCACTTCAGCCGGGAAGCGCTGACGTGGATCTTGAGTTGCCCGCACACCAATATTCCAAGGGGTAGCTTGACCAAGATTACCAGGCTCTAAAACTCTTGTAAAACTGTGACCACTATTAAAAGTCATGATAGTATTAATACCAAAACCTTGAAGAATTGGGCCACCGTCTCCCTTACCAAATCGATAATCAAGTAACACACTTCCCCTGTGGGGTTGATTGTGATCCATATTTGAGATAAATAGAGGGTATTTGGCGAAACTTACATCACTAATGGCAATCCGAGTAGAACGTGAATCTGAGCCAGTACCACGTGAACTTGATAATGTATAATTCACTTGTGCAGCCAACCTATTCGTTCTTCGCAATTTAAGCGTTAGTTCAACACCTTTTGTAGTACCTATATCATCATTAACTAATCCCCCTACAATCATAGTACCTTCCGCAAGTTCGCCAGTACCATCAGCTAATATCTGTCCGCCTCGGACCTGATCCAACAGGTCTTTGTAAAAAAGGGTCGCTGTAAATGCGAAAGAATCGGTTATTTTTTGCCTTAGACCCAACTCATATTGACTAGAGCGTTCTGGCTTGGCCATAAATGATGCCGCTGAACCAGTAATTCTTCGAGATTCTGGTAACATTGGTTTAACCCATGACCTCAAGCCGCCTTTATATATACCGGAAAGATTATGGAGTTGTGTGTATTCACCATATTGCGCATAAAAAACAGTTTTATCCGTTACTGGGAAGGCAAAATTCAGCCGCGGCATCAAATATGTGTAAGCATCAGTCTCAACCATCGCATCCTCATCAATCCAAGCATTGTTTAAATCACGCGCTGGGTCTTCTAAGTTTGCCGGACGTGGAACTTTTAAATCATAACTTTCAAAACGCAGACCCAGGTTTAATATTAAATCACGATATTCAAGTTTGGATTGAGCATAGGCCGATGATATAACTGGAGTTCGTGCACCATTTGGTCCACTATCTATTTCTTTCAATCCATCCACATCCCATCCATAACGATCCACATAACCTTGGTTACCAAGCTCAACACTGCGGACATAATCACTTTCAAATGTTCTATCTGCGGAACCGTCTGTGCCATTAAGAAATGTTAAATAGTTCCTAATATTACCTACCCTATAGTTACGCATGGTCCACATATCAACTCGGCCACCAAGTTTTATTTCTATATTTTTTGTAATTTGAGAGGTTAGAGCGAGTGCGCCTCCAATACTTGTCTGTGAATTTTTCGAATATGAATTCTTGGGTTGCCATTCAGGCGTCATTCTAAAATTCCTAATAATACTATATTCAACCGGTCCACGATATAATCCTTGCCAATCACTCGTATCCAAACCTGCTGCACCCCATTCGTTACGATCAGTATACTTTAACCAATCGTCATCAAACCTTGGATCAAAGTTTTTATAATTTCTTCCTGAGTAGTTTAAGCTTAGATTATAAAAAGCTGTGGGTGAGAGCAAATGAGTAACACGTAAACCAAGAAGGCTGGTTTTAGTTGTACTAATATCCTCTGTATTGCTAAATGTGTTTAAGAGAGCACTATAAAAGTTATTATAACCATTTGGTGCTCGCAGACTTGAATACATACCCGTTAATCGAATTTTTATGGCATCTGAAACATCATATGTCATCGTACTATTCAAATCCAAATTTTTCCTATCATTTTTTGGAAGGAAATTTCTTTCAAACGCTATTGGATTTGGCAGCGTATCTCCTATTGTTCTTCCTTCCAAACCATCATCATAGAATTCCGAGAATGAAAATGGCTTAAGGAAAAGGCGTGACCTGTTACGCAAATAATTCGATTGAACCGCAACAAAAAAACGCGCTTTAGGAGCAAATGGAAGTGGACCCCCTATTGTAGCAACAATATTATTATATCCCTGAGAAGTACTGCCTAAAAATTCATCGCCCCCTTTTGCAAAATCATCTGTACGAATGTCCAATGACCCCCTGAATTCAGGTCCCCCAGTTCTGACTATTGAAGTAACAATACCAGAATTGGCTCCCCCATACTCTGCAGTAAATCCTCCCGTTTGCATTTGGATTTCTTCAATCGCCTCTTGAATAACAGTCACATTTTCAGAATTGAAAAGAGGGTTGGTAGCCGTAGCACCATCAATAAAATAGGCGATTTCCCCGAATCGACCTCCACGAATATGTAAGGCTCCATCCTGTTGAACTGTTCCTGCATTCAATGCTAAGATATTCTGCGTCCCACGTATGGGCATATTCTGGACATCCTCCTGTGTAGTTATCCACACTGTGTTAGTTGTATTCCTTTGCACAATGGGACGCTCAGCAATAATAAGTACGGCCTCCCCTTCAATGGCAGTTTGCTTTAGTCGAAAGTCTTGTGTTGTTGTAAGGTTTGAACTCACACGAATATTTGCATCAACTTCAGACTGATAACCAATAAAGTCTGCCCTTACAGAGTAGACACCGGGTGGTACGGCCAATATGATATAAACACCCTCTAAATCAGTGGCAGCACCCATATTTGTTCCTTGTAAAGTAACATTTGCACCAAGCAGTGGTTCACCTGTGTCCGCATCGATAACGATACCACGCATTTTCCCTTCTTGTGCAAGAATTAAAACTGGAAAAAGAAAAATAGTAAGACGTAATAGTGCATTTTTTACCATCACAAAATCCCTTTCATTGATTTGTAGACGGGCGTTAAACAATCCCGTAGGAATCGATGACGCCTTGAGCAATAAATCTATTTGAAACCAAGATTAATATGGTTCAAGCTTATATGTCAATATATTATAATAATCAACCAAAGTAAAGATAAAATATATTATATAATAAAGATAGTTTATCTCAGTTTTTGATCCTGGCATCTATGTTTATGAATTCATCTAAAAATTTGATATACATATCTAGAATATTATCTTCCAAATTATAATAACTCACATAATATGCCCAAACAGGTTGACCCTCTTTTGAGATAAATTGAACATTCATACTGATATCAAAGTGTTCAAGCCCTAATTCCTTCGCAAGAGCTACCCTTTTCTTAAGTTCAGTAGAAAGAATTTCCATAGTTTTTGGAGGAAACATGTCGGTATTAATCCAATCGAATGCATTTTTAATAAATTCTACTTTCGAATAACCAAGCAGGCCTTCCTCAGGCACTCCAATTACCTCTAATACCTCTATAGGGTCAATAATTAGTTTAGCAGTATAATCGTGATCGGTTAATATTCTTTTTGATCGTCTGAATTTATTTACATTTTCATTGAGGGAATGATTTTCTTTCTTTAATAAATTGATCAGTTCCGTCTGATTATCGATAATTTTTTCATAACGGACATTTTTTGTTACTAAACCATCTGAATCACTCAATATATTATTTTTTACAATCCGAACTTTATCATCATGAATCCAATCCAGTTTAAATCCGTTTAAACTGGCAACTTTATTTAGATTATTTTTTCTGGGATTCGACATACCAGTTTTCCATCGATGTATGATAAATCTACTTACTTCAAGTT
>CAJXJG010000054.1 GCA_913054425.1 uncultured Fidelibacterota bacterium | reverse complement strand
ATCTTCTTTTACTAAAAACTCAACGTTCTGAGATGGAATTATTTTAAGAGAGAAAGGTGGTATTATCCCTAGTACTTTTTCTTCAGATTTTTGCAATTTATAATCTGTCAGTAATTTTTCTTCTGAAATGAAATTTGTACCATTTACAAATTCTTGTTCACTGAAGTCTGCATTTTTAGGGTCCCGATTCATTATGTTAATGATTATAATAGCAAAAATCCAAATAATCACTATTGGTAAAATTCTGGTGAGAGTGGACCTCATAGATCTGGATGGTTTTGGGGGAAGGTGTTTTTGATCAGGTTCAGATGAGAGTCCAGATAATTTTCCGATTCTTTTCCGTTTTAATTCTCCTGATGATTTCCCTCCCATTAAATTTAAGTGGTGTTCCAACTGATTTAGAGTTTCATTTGTGTCTCCACCGATTTCAATCACATATGCTTTGAGAAATAAGCGTATATAGGGAGTAGGAAGGATATCAAACTGTCCTGATTCAAGCGCTTGAAGTGACTCTAAATTGATCTTAGTACGGTTGTGAATTTCCTCGAGGTCTATTCCTTGTTTTTCTCGGAGGGATTTTAATTCTTCATAAAATGGAGCCATAATATTCAGTATAAATTAATAGAGGAACCCTGTAGTTTAAAACAACTTTATAGCTATCAACTGAAACGAAAAATAAACTTTCCTTAAGTATAAGGATGCAATAGAAACCTTTGAAAAACCAATGAATGTCATATTGAGTCCATCGAAATATGATGATAACTCCACGGTGAATAAACCCTTCGATCCGCCTACGCTAAGGCTACGGTGGATAAATAACGCCCCTCATTCTTCGGGATTGCTCAGGGTGACATTTCTAAAGTTATTTTCAGGGTATTTCAAAGGTTTCTAATAATTTATACAGTCTGGAATAAATTTAGTTTAAATTAAAAAATTGTATGGAAATTCAATTACATCTAACTTTCCCTGTTTTAATTGAAATGAAATCCATTGTTTGATCAACTCATAAGCCAGTTTGACTCAATTCTCCGGAATTTGCGGGGATTGGGAAAAATTACAGATAAAAACATCCAGGAAACATCCCGGATGGTCCGACGTGTTTTATTGGAAGCAGATGTTAACTTCCAGGTAGTCCGTACGTTTATTGACAGGGTGCGTACCAAAGCGGAAGGAACCAAAATAATCAAATCCATAAAACCTGGTGAGCAATTTATTAAAATAATTCATGATGAATTAGTTCATTTACTTGGTAAGAATGTATCTCCGCTAGCAAGCACGCCGGCAACAACAGTTGTTCTCATGGCAGGCCTTCAGGGTTCGGGAAAAACAACCGCCTGTGCAAAACTGGCAAAAAAATTAAAGGACGAGGGTAAATCTGTTTTATTGGTTGCTGCAGATGTTTACCGTCCGGCAGCTATAGATCAGTTAAATCAACTGGGGAAACAAATTAACGTTGAAGTATTTTTGGAAAGATCAGGTGACCCGGTAAAAATCTGTACACAGGCAGTAGAAGAAGCCAAAGCCGAAAAAATAGATGTAGTAATTTTGGACACTGCGGGCCGATTACATGTTGATGGAGAGATGATGGTGGAAATTCAGAAAATTGCAGACGAAATTCAACCATCGGAAATATTATTTGTTGTGGATGGAATGACTGGTCAAGATGCAGTTAATTCAGCCCAGGCTTTTTCAGAGGCCATCCCATTGACAGGAACTATCCTGACAAAAATGGATGGGGATTCCCGCGGGGGAGCAGCCGTATCCATAACGGAAGTCACAGGGAAACCCATAAAGTTTATTAGTTTATCCGAAAAGATTGATGCTTTGAATGTGTTTGAACCCGAACGGATTGCAGATAAGATCTTAGGTTTTGGTGATGCAGTTTCTCTTGTAAAAAAAGCTGAAGCTGTAATGGATTTAGATTCTGCAAAAGAGATTGAACAGAAAATTCTTGATAAACGGTTTGATCTTGAAGATTTTCTGACTCAGATTAAACAGCTGCGTAAAATGGGACCTTTGGACCAATTATTAGGAATGTTACCAAGTAACAATCGTAATATGATGAAGAAATTTAATTTTGACGACCGGCAAATGATTTGGACTGAGGCTATCATAAAGTCCATGACACAAAAGGAACGAGGAATTCCTCATATTATTAATGGAAACCGCCGTCAACGAATAGCGAAAGGATCGGGACGATCAGTTCAGGAAGTCAATAGTTTACTGAAACAGTTTTCCCTGATGCAAAGGTTAATGAAAAAGAAGGGACAATTTAATATACCAGGTTTAAAAGGCGGGATGAAAAAGTTGTCTGGTTTGAGTTGATAATAGAGTAATTTGTTTATAAATAAAAGGGAGAATATAATTGGCTACAAAAATTAGATTAAAAAGGATTGGAAGGCGCAATAAACCGTTTTACCGGGTTGTTGTAATGGACTCTCGGAAGAAAAGGGATGGAGCATCCATCGAGGAGTTAGGATGGTATAACCCTATTGCCGGGAAATCGGAACAGGATTATTCTCTCAAGGAAGACAGGGTATTATATTGGCTCAATGAAGGCGCTCAGATTACAGATATTGTTCATCATTTATTCAAAAGAGAAGGAATTGCTCATAAATGGCATCTTATGAAGCAAGGACTGGATGAAGCATCCATTGAAAAAGAAATGCAGAAGTGGGCTTTGGATCGAACGGAAGTTGAGAAACGAAGAACTGCAAAGATTAAGCTGGGTAAAAAAGAAAAAGCAAAACAGAAGGCACTGATTGAGGAACAAAAAGAAATAAAAGAAGATATCCCCATTGAAGAAAAATCAGAATCAACTGAAGTAGAATTGACAGCGGAAACACCAGATAAGGAAGAAAGCGATTCAAAGAGTGAGGAGAAGGATAAAGATATTACGGAAGATGAGGCTCCCAAGGAGTCAGATGAAGATCAACCGGTCGAAGAAACAATTGAAACAGTAGAAGACGCAGAAGAAGAGAAAACCCCGGAAGAATCTCCCACTGAAAAAGGTGAAAAGGAAGAATCAGCTGAAGCGACTGATGGAGAAGAAAAAGCTGAGGAACTGGAAGAAGACAGTAGCAATGATGATGGTGGGGATTCTGTAAAGGAAGAACCGGTCGATTCGGAACCAGTGGAACCAATTGAAAAGACCATTGTAGAAAAAAAATCAGATAAGAAGGAATTAAAAAAAGAAGAAGATGTTTCTTCAGAAACTGGTGAACAAGAAAAAGATACGGTCACCGAGGATTCGTCTGACCCTAAAATGAAAAACGATAGTGACAATTAACTGAAAACATGCGATAAGGAGGAATACAGTATGGAGAAATTTATTGAAATGGTTGTTAAGGAACTGGTGGATAAACCTGATGAAGTATCCATAAATCCAATTGAAACTGAACAACAAATTATATATGAATTGACCGTAGGTGATGGTGATTTTGGGAAGGTAATCGGAAAAGGCGGAAGAAACATCTCTGCCCTGAGATCACTCGTTTTTGCCATCAATGCCAAAAATAAGGGGAAGCGTGCCAAACTTGATGTGATTGATAAACTTGATGGATAAATTGTTTGCTATTGGTCAGGTTACAAAAGTAGCAGGAAAATATGGTGAAATTCGAGTTAGGCCTTTGTCCAGGTATTTCCGGGTTTATGTAGAAGAAAAACCTTTGCATTTGGGTATGTCTGAACTATTGAGCAGAGAAGTAAAACTTCGGAGTAAAATTGGTGTTGGAAAACAAATTCGCTATTGCTTTGAAGGTGTAAACACATTGGATGAAGCTGAATCTCTGATAGGGCAATATGTTTTTGCGTCAGTTGAAGCTAGTGATCAAATCAATTGGATTGCTGAAAATTTGATTGGATTTACTGTGAAGACAGATTCAGGGAATTTAATTGGAAAGTTAATGGAAATTCTTTGGCTTCCAACCAATGACGTTTATGTGATCAGAAACCGAGAAGAGGAAGTCCTGATACCGGTTATTCCTGAGATTATGAAGGCGATTCTTTGGGAGGAAAAACTGATTATTATTACACCTATGGATGGTCTGTTAAATTGAAAAAGATTGCAATTATCACGCCTGTTCCGGAAAGTATCGACACTTTTATCCAGAATTCTATTTTGAGAAAAGGCGTTGAAAGAGATTTAGTACAGTTTATTGTAGTGAACTTACGAGATTTTGGAATAGGTAATTACCGTCAGGTTGATGATAAACCATTTGGCGGAGGAAGTGGGATGGTGATGATGGCTGAACCCATGTTTAAAGCTATTGACCATATTATGGAAGCTTTTGGCGGGGAAAACGAAACGAGGGTTATTTATCCTTCACCCCAGGGTCAGCAGTGGACTCACCAAATTGCTGTGGAGAATACAAATGCAGAAAATTTGATTTTCATTTGTGGCCGTTACAAGGGAATTGATGAACGGATCATTGACAAGTATGTTACTCATGAATACTCATTAGGAGATTATGTTGTCACAAGTGGGGAGTTGCCTGCTTTGATCATGATAGACAGTATTGTCCGCCTTATGCCCGGTGTTCTAAATAACTATGAGTCAGCCATGACAGATTCTTTCGCGGGAAATTATTTGGATACACCCTGTTATACCCGTCCAAAAGTGATCGATGGGATGAAAGTTCCGGATGTCCTTTTTGGAGGTCACCACAAAAAAATTGAAGAATGGCGCAAGCAACAAAAAGAAATCCGGACACATGAACGACGTCCGGACCTTTTTGAAAAAATGAATAAAATTTAAATCTTTGGAGAAAAACAATGAATATGCTTCAAGAAGTTACAAAAGAATTATTGAAAAATGACATTCCTGATTTCAGTCCGGGAGATACGGTATCTGTGGATTTTCGAGTAGTGGAAGGAGATAAGGAAAGGATTCAACGTTTCAAGGGAGTAGTAATCGGTAGAAAAGGTGGAGGGATAGAGGAATCCTTCACAGTCTGGAAAATATCCGGAGGGGTTGGAGTAGAGAGAATCTTCCCTCTGCATTCGCCAATGATTGCTTCCATTACAGTTGACCGTCGTGGAAAAGTGCGTCGTGCAAAACTGAACTATTTGAAAAAACTGACTGGTAAAGCATCAAGAATAACCGAAAAAAGGTAGGCTTTTTTAATGTATTTTTAATACCCTCGCGCGTTCACATTAAAGTGAGGGTTTTCTATTTTTCTATTCTATTCATTTAGATAGAATTCCTTTAATTTTTTTTCATAAAATGAATCGTGACGAAAAATTAATTTTGACCCTTACAGCTGGTTCCCACTTATCAGTTCATAGTTTCATGCTTGTTTTTCCAAGTATCCTGTTAGTCTTAAAAAATGAATATTTGGTGGGCCTGGACATATTAGGATTTATAGCTACCCTTAGTGCTTTCATGTTCGGTGTTGGTGCAATTCCTGCCGGTTATTTTGAATCAAAAGTTGGGGGCAGGGTTCTGTTGCTTGTTTACCAGGCAGGAACAATAATTGCCACAATGGTAATTGTTATGTCACAATCGTTATGGATGCTTGCAGTGGGATTGGCTTTACTCGGATTATTCTGCAGTATTTATCATCCGGCAGGATTGACATTGATATCCCGCAGGATTTCAAATATCAGCAAAGGAATGGCATTGCACGGAATCGCCGGATCGCTTGGCCTGGCTCTGGCTCCAGTTATCGCGGCAAGTTTCACGACTTTTTTTTCATGGAGGGCTGCCTATGGGTTTCTTGCTTTTGTCAATTTCATTTTAGCACTTTTTACCTTTTTTCTCATTCCTATAATGAAAAATACGGACGTTGAAGAAGATTATAAAAATACAAAAGACACCAATAAAATGGCTCTGATTTTGTATTACTCCATTGGAATATTTATGGGTATTACTTTCGCCGGATTTACAACATTTTTACCGACACATTTTACCTTACAGACTGCTGAGTGGGCCGGGTCGCCTACTCTTCGGGGGGGCATATTAACAACACTTGTACTTTTATCTGGGGTAATTGGGCAATTGTTGGGAGGATATTTTGGAAGTCGATTTGACAAGACTTATTTATTGTTTATCATTGTGGTACTGAATGTCCCTTTTCTTGCTCTGATCGGATTAACTCCGGGTATGATGATGATATTTTCCGGTATTATTTTTTGTATTGTTCATTTTAGCATGCAGCCCATTGGAAATTCTCTTATTGCTCAAATTACTCATAGCAATCATAGAGGTGTAGGATATGGAATAAATTTCTTTTTTAGTTTCGGAGCAGGAGGATTTGGAGCCGGTATTGGCGGACTAATTGCTGAACATTTTGGAGTAGCAAAAATTTTCCCTGCATTGTCAATTTTACTCATACCCGCTATTGGTCTAGCATGGTTGTTGAAAAAAAAGGTTTAGTGTTTACTCTTGGAATTGGATGTTAATCTCCTCAATTTTATGATCAATTATGAGTAAAAATCAGTTTCAAAATCTCCCATCGATATCTGAAGTGTTACTTAAGATAAAAGATTCAAAAAAATTGCACCCCAGCATTTTAACTTATTTTATTAATCGAGAAATTTCTTGGTATCGAAAGCAGGCAAAGTTAAATAAATTAACTGAATCACGCAGTGAAATCACAAAGGAAATAGTTCAAAATTTTGACAAGTTTTGTCAACCAGGCCTGAAGAACATTATTAATGGAACCGGGATTGTTCTTCATACAGGATTTGGGAGAGCTCCTATCCAAAAAGCAAGACTAAAGAATGTCATAAATCGTCTGGGAGGGTATTCTAATTTAGAATTTAATCTGGAAACAGGTAAGCGTGGAAATAGACTTGATCATGTTCGTGATCATTGTACCGCTATTACAGGATCTGAAAACAGCCTCATGGTCAATAATAATGCAGCAGCTGTTCTATTAGCTTTGAACACACTGGCAGAAGGTAAGGAAGTCATTATTTCCCGAGGTCAGGAAGTTGAAATTGGCGGTTCTTTCCGGATTCCTGATATTATCAGAAAAAGTAATTGTGTTCTCAAAGAAGTAGGCACAACAAACCGGACACACTTAAGTGATTACAGCAAAGCAATCAACGTTAAAACAGGGTTAATGCTTTGGGTTCATACAAGTAACTATGTTGTGAAGGGGTTCACTAAGGAAGTTTTATTAAATGATTTAGTTGAGTTAGGAAAAAAGAAGCGTATTCCGGTCATGGCTGATTTAGGAAGTGGCGCATTGATAAACCTTTCAAAAAGAGATCTTCCTGAAGAGATCTCCGTGCAGGAGATTGTTAAGTCTGGAGCAGGGGTCATTACATTTTCCGGTGATAAGCTGTTAGGAGGACCCCAGGCAGGAATAATTGTTGGAAAAAATCGTTTGTTGAAAAAGATGGAATTAAACCCGCTTTACCGGACGATTCGATGTGGGAAATTTACCATTGCCCTTATGGAAGAAACACTCCGAACGTACCGGTCTGAAGAAGTTACCAAGGAAAATTTGGCGCTTTCACTATTATCAACCAAACGGACAATGTTAAAGAAACGCGGCAGAAAAATAATTAAAAGAATTTCAACAAAAAGGAAATCAAAATTAGGTATTGCTTTAATTGAATCAACTGTTGAAGCCGGAAGTGGTTCCTTACCTGCTTGTGAGATTGAAAGCATGGCATTGAGGTTTGACCCGAAAAACCAAAAAATATCAGATCTAGCATACCGATTCCGGACTGGAGGAACTCCTGTTGTAGGGTACACATCCGGCAATCGTTTCTTCATCGATTTGAAGGCGATTTTACCCAATCAGATTGAACTTCTGATTGATGTTATAAACCAGGTTTAAGGAATGAATCAAATCGTCATCGGAACTGCTGGTCACATAGATCATGGGAAGACAGCGCTGGTCAAGGCTTTGACAGGGATTGACACAGATCACCTTCAAGAGGAAAAATCCCGCGGTATGACCATTGACCTGGGTTTCGCATTTCTCAATAAGGATATTACCATTATTGATGTACCCGGGCATGAGAAGTTTATCAGGAACATGGTATCAGGTGTCTCGACTATTCATATTGCTCTGGTTGTCGTGGCAGCGGATGATGGCGTCATGCCGCAGACTAAAGAGCATCTTCAAATCCTTTCTTTGTTGTGTATTCCTCTGGGTGTGATTGCCCTCACGAAAACGGATATGGTTAGCGATCCGGAATGGCTTGATCTGGTTGAAATGGAAATACATGAAATTGTAGCTGGTACCAGTTTAGAATCTGCCCCTGTTATTCGTACTTCTATAAATCCAGAATCCGGGATTTCGGATTTGAGACAGGCGCTGTTACATCAGGCGGAAAAAGTGAGGTTTACTTTGGACCGGGGATTTTTTCGACTTCCCATAGATCGGGTATTCCTAAAAACCGGGTTTGGTATTGTTGTAACAGGAACAGTCATTTCCGGCAGGCTTTCAGTCGGCGATGAAATTTATTGTGAACCGGTTGGACATAAATGCAAAGTGCGGGGTCTTCAGAGTCATGGTGAAAAAACAGAAACGGTATCCATGGGTGACCGTGCTGCTGTGAATGTAGTAGGCATTGAAAAAAATCAGGCCTGGCGCGGTGCTGAGTTGGTTCAATCGGGGTGGATTGCTTCAACTTCAATATTTATTGCCCATGTTCAAATGATTCCGGGAATTGGATGGGAATTAAAATCAAAACAAAGAGTTCGAATTCATTTAGGGACTGCAGAAGTTCTTGGGCGTGTAACTATTTCAGGAAAACCTCTGAAAACAGGTGAGGCAGGTATGATGTTAATCAGGTTAGAAAAACCTCTGGTTGCAGCAATGGACGATCGGTTTGTAATGCGCTCTTATTCTCCTATGCATACTATTGGTGGGGGAGTAATACTTGATCCGAATCCGAAAGGAAATTGGAACGATATACGCAATTGGATGAAAACTCTATCAACAGACAGATATCAGCGCTTCAACCAATTCGTAGATCAGTTTTGGACACATCCCAAAACGGAAGTGGAATGGACAAAGATTTTTCATTGTTCGATAAAGGACATTCAAACATTTATTTCGGAAAATATGTTGGAGATAAGAAATAACTTGGTGTACAATCCAGAAAAGTTTACTTTTTCCAAGAAGGTTTTATTGGAAAGAATAAACCAATTTCACAGTCAGCATCCATATCGAAAATCTATCAACGGGGATATAATTCGAAAGGAATTACAGTTTAGCGAATCATTGTTTGCGATGGTTGTAAATGATTGTATGGACAAAAATTTAATATTGTCAATCGAAGCAGGATATGCCCTTAAAGATCATGAAATATCACTTTCTTCCAGTGACCAGCGGAAGGCAGATATGATTTCTGATGTATTAGCTCAAAGTAAGTTTGCGCCCCAATCCTTGAATGAAATCTTGGAAAAAACCCAGTTAGAAAATGAATCCGTTTTGGAATTGCTCCATGTGCTGAAAGGAAAGGATAAATCGATTGAAATAAAATCTGGACTTTGGTTGGAAAAATCAAATTTTAATGAACTTATTTCTGTGCTGGAATCATATTTTTTATCAAAGGATAAACTGAGTGTCCCGGATTTTAAAACATTAACACATCTTACTCGAAAAACTGCTATTCCTCTCCTTGAATATCTGGATAAAAG